>CAXBPM010000045.1:0-14510 GCA_963977345.1 uncultured Roseivirga sp. | reverse complement strand
AACTGGCTGATGATGCTCCTTTCTCTAATTTCTTCAAGCTGAGCAGTATCTATAATAACTGGAGAAAAGCTCAAATGGTGCTGCTCAACAAAATTATCACCAAGCTCAAATGAATATTCGTTTTCAAACTCAGCCGTACTAAGGTGTGCAGCAGTTGTCTTTCCTCTATTCACAGTTTGATACTCCAGCAAGAACCGCCCTTCATTGTCCGTTCTTGCAACAGACATATTCAGTGTATTTTCCCCAGTTAGACTGAGGATAACATTTTTGTTTGCAACAGAGGCTGAATCAGCTTTTGCTTTCAGTAGGCCTTCGAGCAATTGATATCGATACTCAGGCAAGAAAGAAATTCTATCTGGCAATGATTTGTCTTCCATGATTAAGAAGCTCGATGCTTGCTGCAGCTCAGTATAATCGAGACTCCTAGACAAGCTGAAGCCTTCTTTGGAAAAGATAGAATGGGTCTCTGGTAACTTGCTTGCAAAATTTTTACGAATAGAAACGCTATAGCTTCCTTTAGCAAGCTGTTGTTCTATTACTGCAGGCGATCGAGCCTCCAATGTCGTGGGCGAAATCTCTTGCCCTAATTTTGTATTGAATAATGGAGCTACAAACCTTATTGCCCCTTGAGAATCTTTAAAAGAGACTCTTAAAACATCTTGAGGTAGTTCAGTTCTCTTTATTCTAATTGGATAAGTACTTTGAACATCTCGTTCGAGAATTACCTTTCCTTGATGTTCAATGTATAACCTACCAGACTTGACCTCTCCAATCGGTTTCAGTTCAATTTGATCATCGCTATGCGAAATATTGAGCCCTACTCCTGTATCCGTAGATGTAGGAAGGTCAAAGAATTTGAATCCGCCTTCAGGGTTTTCAATGAGTAATTGATAGGTCTTCCCCATTTCCGGAGTAACCTCAAAAGCACCTAAGCCATTAGCATCGCTGGTAATATTCACGATTTGCTTCCCGTCTTCGCTAATTACTCGTCCTTTCCTTGAAAGAGGCTTATTGCCATCATCAACCTTAAAAACAACATTATTGGCAGCATTCGCGATTAAAGCACCCGAAACTGTACTGAATTCCACATTCACATCAGTAGCTAAAGTATCTGTATTCGTATGCCCTTGATATGGATTGATAAATACAAGAGGGACATGCGACACATCATCAAAATTTCGCATCCAACGTGTATACGCAACCAGATAGTATTGACCTGTTTCTATACCTGACGGTACAAAAAATTCTCCACTCGCTTTTCCATTTTCAAGCTGATGTTTTCGTTGGAATATAACCCCACCGTCCCCTATCAATTCAACATAAAGGTATTTACTGAGGGATGAGAGTTTGTTAGTGGTATTGCTAAGACAAAACGCTGAATACTGAAGCGTTTCTCCTACAAGTAAATCAGGAGCATTTACATCTATAAATACACGTTCCCTTACATTCGGTGTTTGTGCGAAAGCACCAATCGTGGTCACCAAAATTAGCGTGAATATAGCCAGGTAACGATTTGTTTTTATGTGAGTTAATGTCATCTCCATCAGAATTTAAAGTTGTAAGAGATGGTTGGGATTGGTGAGCCAAATACCGACAGTTTATAGCCTTTTACCTCACCGTCTTCTAAATCAAAATAAAGAGAGAATGGGTTTTTTCTGCCAACCAGATTATAAATTGAGAATGACCAGAATGAATGCGCCCCTTTGGTTATTCTATGCCCCCACTTTAAGGTGAAGCCCAAGTCCATCCTAAAATAATCTGGAATTCGGAATTCATTCCTGTTCGAATAATTGAGAATTTCGACACCATTCAACTTGTAAAGCCCTGTTGGGAAAGTGATTGGCCTACCGGTACTGTACGCAAGATTGTATGAGACAGTAAACCTTGAGGTTATTTCATAATTGCTTACCAGATTAATAGTATGCGGCTTATCATAATTGGTAGGGAAATACGCTCCTTTGTTAACCGTCTCTTCATCAAAAGCTCCACTAAGTTTAATAAAAGTTCGTGCATACGAATAGTTAAACCAGCCATTCAGTCGACCTGTTGTTTTCTTCAAGGAAAGCTCCAAACCGTATGATTTACCGGGCCCTTGAAGTGCTATGGATTCTATCCTGTCATTCAACAGAAAGTCGGCTCCCGTTTTAAAGTCCAACAGATTATCTAGCTTCTTTCCATACAATTCAAGAGAGGTCTCCAGCTTACTATCTAAGAAGTCTTGGTAATAGCCGATTGATATTTGATCTCCTGTTTGAGGTTTTATATAACTATTGGAGAGCCTCCATATATCCGTAGGAGAAAGCGAAGAACTATTGGAAAGCGCGTGTAGGTATTGCCTGCTTTTATCATAACTGATTTTCACAGAACGGCTATCGCCTAGCATATACCTTGCTGCTAAGCGTAGTTCAGGCCCTTGATATGTTTTTATAAACTCTCCTTTTTCGTGGATTGTCTCTCCTGTTTTGGTGTCTGCATTTTTCGGAGCATTATCTAAGTAGAGGCTGGTAACTCCTGGTCCAAGATAGGTAAAGAAGCTATATCGAAGTCCATAGTTAAAACTCAGTTTTTCATTGATTTCATGTTTGTCTGAGAAATAAAGCGCTCCCTCAATCCCTTGCTCGGCATTTAATGCTACCGAAGCAGCGATAGACTCAGTTCCAATAGGTGATCTGGATCCAGGGTTGATATCATATCGTTTTGCTTCAATCCCAAAATTAAACTGATGAGCAAGTTGCACATCCTTGTTAATGTCTAGTCTCGCTCCATACTCCTTGATTCCAAAATCTTGTCCAAAAGCATTCTTGACCAATTGAGTTGATTCGAAATCATACTCATACTTACTGTATGTTGCTACTAGCGAAGCATCCATAGTTTCATCGAACCTATGGAGCCATTTGGCAGTAGCCATTTCATTGATATAAGAGAAATCTGAAAATGAGAAGAGTGTGTCAGAATTCAACCGGAAGTCATCTTTACTCAGGTAGGCAGAAAGTGACAATTTATTTTCCTGATCGATTTCATGATCATATTTAATAATAAAGTCACTGAAAGACACTTTGTTCCCTTTGAAATCGGAATGGGCTACACTCTGAAGTATCCAATCAGAATAGGTGATTCTTCCACTGGCCAAAAGAGAAGATTTACCTTCTATTATCGGAATTTCAGCAGTAACTCGTGATGTAATCGGTGAGATACCTCCTTCCACAACCACCTTTTCTTTATTGGCTGTCTTGGCTGTAATTTCAAAAACTGAAGATAACCTCCCTCCACGATTGGCAGGAATACCGCTTTTGAAAATATCCATTCCCTCGAGCGCATCAGAATTGAAAACCGAGAAGAACCCCATAAAGTGAGATGCATTGTACACTGTTGCTCCTTCAAACAGAAAGAGATTTTGGTCTGATTTACCACCCCTAACATTGAAGCCAGCTGCGCCTTCCCCAACTGTTTGAATACCAGCAAACGTGGTGGCTACTTTTAAAATGTCTTTTTCGCCCAGTACTACTGGCATCGTTCTGGATTGTTCAACGTTGAGCCTTTCAATACCCGTGGTCAATCGCTCTATATTTGCCCCTCTATTAGCCTCCACAATTACCTCATTCAAGGCGATCACATCCACATCCATTCCAATGTCCAATTGCCCGTCTGAAAATAGGATCAGGTTTCTCCTCGCCCTTTTCATTCCAGTGAATTGTACCTGAATTTCATGTTTCCCATTTGCTATGGTAAGGGAATAAAATCCATCTTTCCCTGAAGTGGTCCCCTTATTCCCATCGGGAGTATATACAAGAGCTCCTTCTATCGGTTCTTCGGTGATATTCTCCTTTATGTAGCCCACCAGCGTGGAAGTACTACCTGCCTTGAATTGAGCACGGCTACCCACTTCAAAAACATAATTCTCTAAATCTTTACTGTTTTGTGTTTCTCCCTTAAACTCTTTCGTGAAAAGCAGCTCCTTTCCTTCTTCCATTTCTGGTTTTTCTTTTCTCTTATTGGCTTGGGCCAACACACTACTTACTATTTCGGGAGTAGATATAATGGTAATCCCATTGGTCAAATATACTTTTTGGTCTTGCAAATAGTATCGGACAGAAGTAGCCTCGAAAAGTTTATTGAGAACGTCCACTACTGGTGTTTGATTGAATGTACCAGTGAACTGTAAAGAATCAATCCATTCCTTTTTGTAGAAAAAAGAGTAGGCCAATTTAGCCTCTATATCTTGAATCACCTTTTCTAGCTTAGTATTTTCATAGCTTCCTGAAAAGGTGGGATCATTTTGCTTTGCAAAGCCATTCAGACTTAAAGCCAACAAAGTGAGTACTATTATTTTTTTCATTGAATAGAAAGGTTATCACAGTACTTAGCTATATGGATCAGGAAGCTTTCCTTACCAATTCTTTTCATTTCACGAGACTCTTTTGATCGCATAAATTTTTTGATCTCCTTTTTATGTGATGGGAATTGTTTCACGTAAGACCTTGCATTCTTTATGTGCACCTTTTGGTTATCTGTAAATAAATAGAGCTCATCTGTACGCGCATATTCAAATTCTCGGTCTTCAATAACCAAGTGCTTTGAGCTATCCTTAACAAGCGAAACCTGCTCTCCCTCAAAGATTATCAAGTAATAGCCCGTTTCACCATTCTTGGGCTTAAATACTCCCGCTGGAGTTCTGAACCAATTAACCAGTTGTTGATTTAGACTTATGGTTTGCAAATTTAGCGGATGAGATATGTAGGCTATCTGCTGTTCAATATCATACTTGATTCGAACGCTGTTATAGAGTTGGTTGTCGTACATAATACTGGCTTTCATCCAGTCCAATGTATTCTCTGTAAAAAAAGCATTGACCTTCGGCCGTTGTGAGGCCAAGCTAGGAAGCGAGCCTATCATTGGTTTGATATTAACAGAATCGAAACGTGAGCTATACCAAGTGTTAATATCTCCCTCAAGATTAAATTCCTTAAGGCTGTATTGCTGTCCATACACCTGTACTTGAATAAGTATGAGTAGAGCTAAAAGAGAAATACGCTTCATAGTGTAAGGCAAAAATAATTCATAACTGATTATTTGTAATTTACAATTTATACTTTGAATAATTAAATACTATAAACGAACGGGCCAAATATATAAAACATATAAGATCAGTTGCAAGTATTTTTATGAGACCTAACTCTTTTTCTTACTTACTGGTATTGGTTGTTCAACAATCAAGACACAGCACAGCCCGATTAGGTTGTGTTGTATGGATGTATTTTTTGATAATCGGCCAGTTTGAGTTTGAAGCACTCAACCATTTACGGCTTCCGTTAGATGAGCTTATGTAGAAAATTTAGTCCTTCTTCTTACTGATTACCCAATAAGAAAGCGGGACAAA
Source organism: uncultured Roseivirga sp. (assembly GCA_963977345.1). Taxonomy (GTDB): domain Bacteria; phylum Bacteroidota; class Bacteroidia; order Cytophagales; family Cyclobacteriaceae; genus Roseivirga. The sequence goes on along the minus strand of CAXBPM010000045.1, from coordinate 9,133 downwards.
AAACAAGGCGGTGAAGGTACCGATGGTTAAGCCGCCTATAACCGTGTAAACCAATGGCCTTTGCAAGTCGGCACCAATACCACTTGAAAACACTACAGGGAGCAATGCCAAAATGGTAGTAATAGAAGTCATCAATATGGGCTTGAGTCTTATTTCGCCAGTTTTTGCAATGGCCTTTTGAAGAATCTGACGCCTGGTATTTGTAGCATCACTTAAAGAAAATTCTTCCCTCAATCGGTTGATGGTGTCAATCTTTAGAATGGCATCATTCACCATGATTCCTAGCATCACGATGATACCAATGGCCGACATTACATTTAGCGTTCCTCCGCTAACCATCAACACCAAAAGCGCACCTGAAACGCCAAGTGGCAGAGTAAGAATTACAATTAAGGGTTGAACAAGTGATTCGAATTGAGCTGCCAAAATAAAGTAGAGGAGCAACACGGAAATCATTAAAATGAAAATCAACTGCTGAAGATTTTCTCTGCCTTGAAAATAAGCCCCATCAAAATCGACAGAAAGACCATACTGAGCTGCTTTTGCAGGCAGTTGCGCTTGTAACCTTTCAATGGAAGCATCATCAAGATTCTCCCATTCCAAACTCTGATAGATCCCCGTTTTATCGGCAGTTACGGACTTGATGTCTTTAATGTATTCGAATTTCACAAAGTTAGAAAGCGGATACATTTGGTTTCCCCTGCCTTGTACCGAAATGCCATTTAGCTTACTTCTAAAATCTTCGGTTCCTCGTTGAATCCAAATTGGAGTCACCTCACCAAAACGTCTAATTTCTGTCACTAAATAACCATCCAATGCTTTTGAAAGGGCATCTTTCATTGCGTTTTCAGAAATACCATAAAACGACAGCGCTTTGTTATCGATAACAGCCTCCATAGACTCTCCGAACTGAAACCCGTTCCCTGGGCGTGGCTTTTCATTTACTATTTCCGCTACATCTTTTTCAAGATTGGCAAGCATTGCTTCATCGAGGCGTTCATTACCAGAAAGCTTTTTCCACTTTGCGATAAAGAACTTCTGGTCTGAGCTAAAAATTTGATCGAAAGCATTTGGAGCATCTTCTACCTGAAAAGAAGCCGTTCTATAAGTGTTCTCTAAAAAGGTTGTGAGTTTTCGCTCTAAGTCTAACTTCGCATCCGTTGACTCAGACTTAAAATACACTTCTGCACTTTCAATCGAGTTGTTCTGCTCGGCCAAAAGAAATTGCTTCAACCCGATATCAGATTCGCTTGGAGTTGAGGCTGCTGTTTTTTCAAGAAGATCCAACACCCTCCTTTTATTCTCCTCAGCATCCAGTGGTTCGTTCCACTGAATTGTGACCAAAGTCTCTGTTTTTTCAATCACAGGCAACCCCTCTTTATGGGCTCCAATGATCATAAAATAGGCAAGAGGTATTAAGGCTATGAGTAGAATTAGGCTCACGGTTTTAAATCGCCAAACCACTTTAAAGATTGATTTGTACAGTTTCAAAATCCCCTTAAAAATCAGACTATCTTCTTTAATAGGTCTTTTTAGGTTTTCGAAAAACTTGCGATAAAGGAGCGGTAACAACACGAAAGCTACCATAAGGGAAGTACCCAAAATAATGGCTACAGAAAGTGCTTGATCGTAAAACAACGCACCAGAAAGTCCATTCAGAAAAACCAATGGCACAAATACGGCCAAGGTGGTTAATACAGAACTAATCAGCGGAGTCATCACCTCATTTACTCCTTGAATACAAGCTTCTCTTATGTCCAATCCATCCTTCCTTTTTCGGGTAATATTGTCAATCACAATAATTGAATTGTCAATCAACATCCCCAAGCCAAGTGCTAAACCACTTAATGAAATAATATTTACAGAGAGGCCAAAGGCATAAAAGAACAAAAAGCTTATCAGTAGAGAAATAGGAAGCGTAATCCCCATCATAATTGGCATCCTTACATTGCCCATAAAAAGGAATAGCACGGCAAAGGCAAAGATACCTCCATAGACAAGGCTAGTCTTTAGATTGTTGATTCCAGCATTAAGCAAAAGTGATTGGTCTTGCGTAAGCTCAAAGTCCGTTTGAGGGTAATCTTTCTTAAACTCCTCCACCGCTTCGTAAAGCAACGGAGTCAATTCAGTCATTTTTGCCTTGGCTTGCTTATGCACAGTAACCACCAAGCCTTCTTTCTGATTGCTTAAATGATAGCCTTGCCTTTTGTCTGACTGAAAACTTACTTCAGCAATATCACTGAGCTTAATTACATCACCTTCTCTATTTATAATCGGAAGCTTTCCAATCTCATCTATGTTATCTAGTCTGTTGGCTATTCTAACAAAATAGCGATACTGCCCATCTTTTACCGAAAGTCTTCCTAAATCGCGATTAGCCCCCTGCAAAACCTGATCAATCTGCTGTTCTGAAAGACCAAGCGCTCTTATTTTTTCTAAATCAGGCGTGATGCTTATAAATTGGCCTTGAAAACCATTTACGTCCACAATTGAAACCCCCGTGATCTGCTCAATTCTTTTCTTTAAAACCCGATCAGTAAGTTCTGAGGTTTGCGTATAATCAACCCCTTCTTTCGGGATCACCTGGATTCTGGCAATTGGAATGTCAGAGGTATTAATTCTCACCACTTGCGGTCTATCCATATCGCGTGGCAAGTTTTCCTGAAGCCTATCTATTTTTTCATTGATCTCAATATAGGCCAAGTCCATCCTGGTACCGAACTCAAATTGCAACTTGAGCATTCCGGTTTCGCTATTAGCAATGCTTTCAACGGACTTTAAATTATTAAGTGTATTGAGTGAGGTTCGGATTGGGCTTAGAATATTATTTTCAATAATACTGGGCGGATTATTGGGGTAGTTTATTTTCACAATAATAGCAGGCACCTCAATATTGGGTAATAAAGAAACCGGTAACCTTTGTAAAGCCAGAAAGCTAAAAAACAAGATGCCTATAAAGCTGAGAAATACCGCGACAGGTCGGTTGATCAAAAATTTAACCATTGCTTACTGGTTAGAATTGGTGAGATCAGCTTGGGCAATGCTAACCTTAGCAGCATGCGCCAACTGAATATTATTGGTAAGCACGACCTGGTCTCCATCCTTGAGGCCATCGAGCACTTCAACATCCGTTCCGTTATCAAGCCCTATCTCTACATATTTCCACTGGGATTCTCCATTCACTACGGTAAAGATCACCGACTTCCCCTGTTTAATTACCACCGCTTCTCGCGGTACAATTATATGACGTGCCTGAGGAACACGTACAATGGCTTGGGCACTCATTCCTGGTAATAGCCCCTCCGTTTGACTCAACTTAAGCTCAATTTGAACCATTCCGTACTCATCCACTCTTGGATTGATTTCATTCACAATGGCCATAAAAGATTGGTCTCTGCGGGCCAATGGGAAAATATCAGCAACAAGACCGCGCTTGATAAATCCGAAATCAGTCTCTAATATTTTAGCCGTAAGGGTTAGATTTTTATCATTATAAATAGAGCAAAGCACTTTTCCTGCCGAGACAAGGCTTCCTTCTTTAGATGCTAAATCAACGATTATACCATCGGTCGGTGATTTAATAATGGTGTTTTCTAAATTAATTTGAGCTTCGCGAAGACTAATTCTAGCATCCTTTAACCCGGAATTTAATTCAAATGTGTTGATGACATCTTTATTTATACTAGCTCCTCTTGTAATCGAGTCGTTTCTATAATTGAGGTAGGCCTTGTCAAAAGCAACTTGAGCTTTTTCCAGAGCAAACTTTTCCCTCTCATTTTGTAACTGGCCAATAACCTGCCCCTTCTTTACCCTTTGCCCATTTTCAATACTAAGCTGCTGTAAATAACCGCTCCCTTCAAAAATAATTTCTAGCTCATAATCCGACTCGATGGTGCCAGTAGCACTGACTAAAAATTCGAACGGCCTATATTCCGCAGTCGCTACTTTCACCTCAGTAGGCTGCATTTGCTTTCTTAAGGACTCTTGATCAACCTCCTCTACCTCTACCTTTTGGTCTTTACAAGCTAAACACAACAGAAAACACGCAGATATAAAAAATAGTCGCTTCATAATATGCCAAAATAATGTTAAAATATGATTTCAAAAAACTAATCCGGTAGTTATTTAATATTCAGACAAAAACTAGTGCTAAATATAGCTATCATCTTTCTATTATCCATTTTAAACAGCTCACTCCACATCTGTGAGAATGTATGATTCTATTGGCGATATCTAATTCTAGGGCTACCCAATATCTCCCGATCCTTATTTATAATATAGCCATGATACCCCTCAATGGTTTCGTTGTTAGCCTCTCTGAAGAGTGACTCTTTGTCCACAACCACAGCGTATCTATAATCCAATTCCGTTAACCATTGCCATACTGCGACTTCCGAATCAGCCTCCACATAAATCAGATAATCCATATTCTTCTTGATACAATCAGCCACTGCCAACTCGATTTGATAAAGTCTATCTTTTTGCCACTTCTTATAGATATAAGCCACATAAGTATTTCGTGTAAGCTCAAATGGGGATTTAATATTTTCAGCTTCAGACTGAATAGAAACCACAGGCAATTCTGGCAGTATGAGTTTTCTTGGGCCGGAAGAGCACGAAAACATCAAAACGGTAATCAGAAGAAACAGGAAGAATGGTTTTTTCATCAGAAATCAATTTTAGCGATTACGATTATTGGATTGGCATCCTGTTTAATTCCGTCAATCACTGATTGATACTTGTCAAAAAGCCCTGGGTTTTCCTTCGTTAAATTCAGTATATCCCCCGCATGAAAAAGGAAAAGCAAACGATCTCCATCCATAAACTGAAATGCTGGAGCCGTTTCTTCCAAACTCTTAATCAGCTTAGACGCTCCCGTTTTCTTGTTCAGCAATAAATGAAATGCTTTAGGTTTATCCGGGTTTTTCTGAAGCATAATATTGAAGTAAGCATAGTCTTCTGATTCAGCATATGCCAGAATAAAGGCTGTTCCGTTATTCATAATTTTTTGAAAATTCTCGTATGGATCCTCGCTTTCAAAAGCGTTCTCTTTCATGTTGAAATCTCCAAAATCGAATTTATGTGTTGGTATTAAGCTGTCCTGCTCAATTTTATACACCTGATTGTTGAATGGCTCAAAATAGAAGGCTCCGCATTCACCTCGCCCAAAATTATTAAGCCCCATGGAGAACATTTTTCGGTCCACTATCGGATAAAATTCGCTAATCAAGTTTCCTTTAAAGTCTCGACTATGCAGGTTGTGATTATTTTCAAAAACGCTGTTGCCTCCTGTTGAAAACACGTAACCGTACTCCGTTAACTCGAAAGACTCATACGTGCTTTCCTCAAAATGCATGGACTTTATGAACTCCCCTGTTTTTGAATAAAAAGAAAGAAATGACCCTTTGCTTTGTGAGAGAATGACCAAACTATCGCCAGAGACCACAAAACCTGATGGACTTCTGTATTCCGTTGGGCCGTCACCAATTTGGCCAATGGTGTTCAAAAAATGACCAGAACTAGCAAAACGATGCACTTTACCCTCTTGGCCAGAAAAGACAAAATATTCATTATCCGCGCTTCTGACCATGCTGAAATCACCAATAACAACCTCATCTGTAGCCAGAGGAATGATTTCGAGTTCTGTGCTCGATAAAAAGGTGTTAAATTCTTCTGGTTCCAATTCATCGAAAAGAATGGTATTTTCTTCCTTAGCTGAATCGCAGGAAACTAGGCAAAACAGTATTAAGTTAACAGCCAATAATCGCATTTTGAGATTCGAAATCATACAGCGTGCAAGGTTGGTTAAAACCAAATATAGAAGTTATAAACTAAAAACTTAATCGTTCACCTAATTTTACAGTAATCGATAATTGCTTTAATCTAAAGTTTATTAAATTTATGATGATTTTTATTTTCATTTCAACCTAATAAAGACTTATTTAAAGTTGAATATCTAAGACCCTATTATTTTTCAAGATGAAGCGACCTTTTCGAATGGTAATTGTATTTGTGGTTTTAGCGTTGATTGGCATTGCGTTGATCCCAAAGCTAAACGTAAACTTTACCCCTCGCTACACGAAACCCGCCATTACCATTTCATACGGCCTGCCCAACTCATCGCCAGACATTGTAGAACGCTTGGCCACTTCACCCCTTGAAAACGCAATCTCTCAAATTGAGGGCGTAAACAAAGTAACGAGTGTCTCGAGGTATGACGCTGGAACTATCGAACTGTCCTTCGATAAGGGGGAAGACATGGAGTTCCGTAAGTTCGAAATCAACTCACTGATTCGGAACATCTATAAAAAATTACCCGAAACCATGAGTTACCCCATGGTTGAGCAGCGCGGTGGTGAAACACAAAACCAATCTGAGACCCCCATTCTCTTCTATTCGATTAATGGCCCTTATGCCTCTTACAAAATAAAAAAAGATGTTGATGAGTACATTCTAAAGCCGCTATCTGCAATTAATGAAATTAAAAGAACAGAACTAATTGGAGCCAATGAATTGCAGATCACTGTTGATTTCGATCCCCAACTATTAATGAGGTATGGGCTTTCAAAAAGCGATATCGTAAGTAGTCTAAGGCTTTTTCAAGACAAAAATTATCCTGGCATGATCAAAAATCCTGCAGGACAACAGTTCTACTTCAGGAGCTCGTCTGAACTCACAAGTTTGGAAGACCTAGAACAGGCCGTTATCAGTAATATTGAAGGCAAAGAGCTTTATTTAAAAGATGTAGCCAAAGTTTATATAGAAGAACAAGAGCCAACAAGGTACAGTAGAATTAATGGCCGAAACGCCATTAACTTACGAATTTATGCTAGGGAAGGGGTCAATAAAATTGTATTGGCCAAACAGATACGTGACCGAATTGAGGAATTGCAGTCCACAATGCAATCCGACATCACTGTCTTTTTAGAACAAGACGACACAGAGTTCCTAAATGAAGAGATGGACAAAATCTACCAAAGAACCTCTCTTTCTATTATCATTCTTCTTGTTTTCATTTTCCTAATCAATAGAAACCCGAAGTACCTGGTAACTCTATTTATGGGTATTGCGGTCAATCTTTGCATCACAGGCATTATTATATATGCCCTTGATGTCGAGCTTCATATGTATTCCATAGCTGGACTCACTATTTCATTTGGGTTGATTGTAGACAATGCCATTGTAATGATGGACCATATGTACCGGAAGAAAAATCGCGGCATTTTTGTAGCGCTTTTGGCCGCCTCATTAACCACCATCATGGCGTTGTTAATGGTGCTACTTTTACCAGAAGAAGATCGAAGAAACCTTTCTGATTTTTCGATTGTAGTGGCCATCAATTTGGCGGTCTCCTTAGTCATTGCCTTGTTTTTCACCCCTGCCCTTTACCAGCTTCTATTCAAAAAAGACATGGGAAAGAGCAAGTTATTCACCACACGTCAACTCCGTAGAAAGGTAAAATGGTTTAGAGGCTACTCTAGATCCATAGCCTTTATGGTTCGATACAGGAAAGCATTTATTGTTATTGTTATTCTAGGCTTTGGTTTACCTGTGTTCCAAATGCCATTGCAATGGGAAGGGCAAGAATGGTATAACAAAACGATAGGAAGCGATAAATACCAAGACGACATTCGCCCAATTACTGATAAAATTCTAGGAGGAGCCTACCGCAAATTTAAAACTGAAGTATATGGGAGATCAGGCTATAGAGAGAATAGCCAAACCGAAATAAGAGTACAAGCCACATTGCCCATGGGTACCACATTGGAAGATGCCAACAGTGTAATTCAGAAGGTGGAAGAATACATTGATGGCGTTCCAGGCATAGATAAATACATTACTAGCGTAAATAACAGAACTGGCTCAATACGAATTACTTTCGAGCCAGAATACGAATTTTCTGCATTGCCCTATCAACTCAAAGGCCGTTTACAGGCCAGGTCCGTTGATTTAACAGGAGTGCGATGGGTTATTTCTGGTGTAGGTCGATATTTCGGTGTTGGGGGAGAAAGTGGGGAGAATCAAGAGTTCGGAATTAGAATGCGGGGCTATAACTATGACCAATTAAGCCTGCAGGCGGATATTTTAGCTACAAAGCTAGAAAATCACAAAAGGATACAAGACGTAAAAACTAACGAACAGATTAGCTATGGTTATAGTAGTGCGGTCAAAGGAAATGAATATGTACTCTACTTTAATGTGGATCGCATGGCCAAAGCAGGCATAAACAGAGGTGGACTCACCAATGTGCTAATCGATTACACGATACCAACATTCTCATCAGCATTAGCCAACTTGAACAATGAACTCACGCCTATTTTTGTGAAAGCCATAAACGCCAAAGCCTTTTCTAAATATGATTTAATGGAAGAGGCGCTCCCCATTGACACCAGTCGTTTAGTGAAGATCAACGACTACGCCACCATGGTTTTTGAAGAAGCGGCCAATGAAATACATAAAGTAGATCGACAATATTTAAGGCAGCTAGGCTTTAAATACTTAGGATCTTCAAAGTTTGGTGCTGAATACCGTGATAAGATGATTGAAGAAATGAAGCTGGCTCTTCCCCTTGGTTACCAAATTGACACCCAAGACCGTTCATACCGTTTCGACAAGGAAGCAAAGCAATATGGCTTACTCGTATATTTGATTATTGGCATTTTTGTGATCTGTGCTATTCTGTTCGAAAACCTTAAACAACCCTTCTACATCATTGTTACCATTCCCATTTCGTTCATTGGGTTATTTCTAATTTTCTCTTTGTTCGATTTTCCTTTTGATCAAGGTGGGTTTGCTTCCTTCGTAATGCTTGGAGGATTGGTGGTAAATGCGGCTATTTTTATTGTGAATGACCTCAATAACGCTACATTAAAAAAATATAACCGGGCTGTTTTAAGGGCTGTAATAGGTAAAGCACAACCCATCATGCTCACCATTCTTTCTACCTGTTTTGGGTTAATTCCGTTTTTAATTGAAGGTCAAAATGAGGCTTTCTGGTTCTCTTTGGCAATTGGCACCATTGGCGGACTAATGTTCTCTACTGTTGCCGTTTTTCTATGTCTCCCAGTTTTCCTTACCAAGAAAGTTAAAAGGGCCTAATGCCCTCTTATTTGTTTACTTACAATATATTTGC
>CAXBPM010000044.1:0-14526 GCA_963977345.1 uncultured Roseivirga sp. | reverse complement strand
AAACTCATGGAATCAATTTGTCACGAATATACAATTCGCATTCCGTTTTAGCATAACCAAAACGGAGTATGTTAGCCCATTCAATCAAATTTTCTTTTAAAGGAAAGAAAACACAGAAAGGACGGTTGGTCACAAAAATCCCCAACTCAATTAGAGTCAGGGATTAGATATTATAATTCAGTTAATGAAACTAACGAGGGAAATTCGGACTTGCCATTACTTCCCTCATCTGGTCAGTATGCCGTTTGGTGTGACCCGACATAAATAACATGGCTTGATAGACATCGACAGTCCCAAAAGGCAACTGAGCATAGCGGTTTCGGAGGTCATCATTGGAGTTCTTTGCAAATTTAATATGTTCATCTCTTAAATTTTTAAACTCTTTAAGCACCTCTTTCAAAGGCTCTGGTTTGTTCGCTGGCTCGAATGGAGCAAAAGTCTTTACTTTTTGCTCCCTGCTTTCAATTACCCCCATCAATTGCTGGTCAGTCATCTGTACATCTGCCCTTTTTGAAGGATCCGCTGGTGATGCCAAGCCTGCCGTTACAAAACCCGCCCAGATATTTTGTTCTGATAGCGCAATGTGTTTAACACATTCTGCAATCGACCAACTTTCTTCATCAGGCTTAAAGTTTAATTGTTCATCAGAAAGCCCCTTAATCACTTTCATCATGTCATCTTTCGTTTCATTTAAATACTTGATCGCAAAACTTCGTTCAGCGTCAGTCATCTGATTTTGTGCACTCGTCTGAAGTGCAACAAAAAGGAATACAATAAAAAATAGCAGTGTTTTTTTCATGGTTTCGTTGTTTAGAAAACTATTCAAATTTAGTCAAGCAAAAGCACTCGATCACCTATCTGACGAAAGCACTTCTTTTAAGGGGACATTTTACAGCTAAATATTTTACTGTCCCACACAGAGTAATACATTGCGGTTTGAAAAAACCCTTATAAAGGGGTGAATTTAGGCAGGCATAAGTTCACTAATTATATTTGCAGCACAAAATCAAAGAAATGATGGAAAAGTGGATCAAAGAAGGGGTTAAACACTGCGAGAATGCAAAGTTTGAAGAAGGCGTAAAGTGCTTTAATAAGGTGCTGGAAAAAGAACCTAATCATACCACAGGTTTACACAACCGCGCCAGGGCACTTTCTAGAATTGGCCAACTGGAAGCTGCTTTAGCTGACTTTGAAAAACTGACCCAGCTCTTCCCAAGCCATGCTTCTTTTATTGGCGATTATGCCGTTGCTCTCCACCTCAACGATAAAAATGAATTGGCCTTAGTTCATTTTGAGAAAGCACTTCAACTTGAGCCTACCAACCCCTACCGTTATTCTAGTCGTGCCTTTTTTAAAGATAGAACGGGTGATTTAGAAGGCGCCATTGCCGATTATGAAAAGGCCGTTGAAATGGACCCAGAAGATGCCATAGCCTTAAACAACAAAGGTTTGGTAGAAGAAAAGTTAGGCTATAAAGACAAAGCAAAGCAAAGTTTTGATCGCTCAAACGACCTCGTGGGCTACGACCCAACCAAGACCAATCCGCTGCCTAAAACAGAAAATAAAGCGCCAAAGTTTACACCCACAAAACCCACCAACCGCTGGGAAGTAATGAAATCTGTTTTCACCAAAGTAGGCTTTAAAGACTTCGCCAAATTTACCAAGGGTTTGGTGAATGGAAAGAAGGGGTAGCACCCAAGGAATTATTCAAGTCGGTCTCTATATCCTTTCAATTCAGTAGGTTATTATTGAAGTTTTGGGCAAATTTCTGTCACGAATATGTCAGGCTTAATTATGGACAAACGAATTCAAGCTCTCCTTTTGGTTTTAATTTTCTCAATTGCTGCTTCAGCTAGGTTAGCGGTACTTGGATGGTTAATGATGTTTGCTTTTGGTTCTGTAATACTCTTTGGTCTTATTCATTTCCTTATCCATTTCTACTGCATGAACAACCTAGCTGCGAGTAACTCTAGAAATGTTCTCAGAATCGTAATTTCTCACCTACTATTTGCCTCGATCCTACTATTTCAAATGGATTTTGACGATTCAAGAAGTTACTCTACTCTAGGGAACATGTTCGGGTTTGGGAGTAATTTTCTCGAACGTCAAGGGTACAGTATCGTTGGAATTGCTCTTGTACTTTATATTATTCAGTCTTTCATTATAATTCGAACTGTCAGAAAAGATCGAATAAAGGGAAGTAACTCGATACTACTAATCTCATCTTTATTGCTTGCCTTCATTTTACCGAATGCTTTTTCAATAGTTAGTTATCGTGCTATTGAGTATGAAGAGACTAAATCCCTAGAAGAAACAGGTGAATTTGAGTCTTTAAAAAGAGCACTAAAAAGTCCCACACAAGTTGAAACATTGTCAATAAGTCCTTACAATCAGTCTCTTTCCGAGTTTCCCCAAGAAGTATTTGAATTACATGAGCTCAAACATTTGAATCTAAAAGGACACAGTATTGAATCTATCCCTGATAATATTTCAGATCTGACCAAACTTGAAACCTTAAATTTATTAGATAATAATCTTCAAGCAATTAACCCAAAAATCTGTGACTGCTCTCAATTAGTTGAACTCCGTATAGGAGGAGAAATCACATCCATTCCTGATTGCTTAAAGAAAATGAAGACTTTAAAACACCTGTCATTTCAAAGCACCTATGTTAATGAACTGTTAGATGAGCTTAGGGAGTTCGAGAATATTCAAACAGCTCATTTTTATCTAAAAACACCACCTGTTGACTTCGGTACTATGACCGATGAAGAAACTATTGAGCACTTTAAAAATTCAGAAAAATTTGATAATGAGAAATGGAAAAAGATAAGTGAAGAAACAGGGATAAAGCATAAATACTGATCCCTGTCGCAGGTTCTCCGAACCTGTGACCATCTATTAATCAAGGACTCTGTCCATTCTCTCAGAGGCTGCGAGACAAGGAAGAAAGAATATCACTGATTTTACAACAACTAGCGACTAGTTAATGTTGTTAGGAGATCAGAAGTTAAATCAAACCGCTGTGTTTAATTAAGTACATGAGAATATTACTGACTGGCTCATCTGGATACATCGGAAAACGACTTCTACCCATATTGGTTGATGCTGGACATCATGTTATTTGTTGTGTTCGAGACGTAAAAAGATTCACCCCTCCGGAATCTCTAAAGTCAAAGATTGAAATCATTCAAGTTGACTTGCTAGACAAAGCCTCTTTAGCCACGATTCCAAAAGACATTGATGGCGCATTTTACTTAGTACACTCCATGTCAGCATCTTCTGATTATGAATCGCTAGAAAAGGAATCTGCTGTTAATTTTAGAGAGGCCATGAATAAAACCCAGGTAACACATGTAGTCTACTTAAGTGGGATTGTGAATGAATCAGCATTATCAAAACACCTGGCTTCAAGAAAAAATGTTGAAACAGAGCTAGGTAAAGGCAAGTACAACTTAACCACGCTACGAGCAGGAATCATTGTTGGCTCAGGCAGTGCTTCGTTTGAAATCATGAGGGATTTGGTGGAAAAACTCCCCATTATGGTTACTCCCAGATGGCTAAACACTAAATGTCAGCCGATAGGAATCTCAGATGTAATAAAAATACTCTCTCAAACTCTTCTCAACCCTAAAACCTACAATAGGGATTTTGACATAGGTGGCCCAGATGTTTTATCGTACAAAGAAATGCTTATTGAGTTTGGTCGAATGCGGAACCTCAAACGTTATGTTTTCACTATCCCAGTAATGACCCCAAAACTCTCCTCCTACTGGTTGTATTTCGTCACATCTACCTCCTACAAGCTCGCCACTGCGCTAGTCAACAGCATGAAAATAGAGGTGATTTGCCGAAATGATGAAATTAATAAAATACTAGAGATTCAGCCCCTGAACTACCAAGAGGCTTTGAAAAGAGCGTTTAGCAAAATTGAAAGAAACGAAGTCGTATCTAGCTGGAAAGATGCCTTTATCAGTAGTGATTTCAAATTTAAAATATCCGATTTTATCGAGGTTCCCACTTTTGGCTGCTTTAGGGATATTAAAGAGAAAGCCATTGTTAACCGGGAGGAGTGTATTCATAAAATATGGAGCATTGGAGGAGAAAACGGCTGGTATTACGGAAACTGGCTCTGGAAATTCAGAGGTTTTATAGACAAGTTTGCTGGTGGTGTAGGCTTAAGGAGGGGGCGTACTTCTGAAAACTCTTTAAACACTGGAGATGCATTAGATTTTTGGAGAGTTTTATATGCCGATAAAGAGGAAGGCCGATTACTCCTTTACGCTGAAATGAAACTCCCCGGTGATGCTTGGCTTGAATTCAGAGTCGTTGGAGATAAACTCATTCAAACCGCTACGTTCAGGCCCTTGGGCTTACTTGGACGTTTATATTGGTTCTCAGTGCTTCCGTTTCATGGATTCATCTTTCAAGGAATGATAAATCAATTGACTAGCCCTAACCCAGCAGACAGAGATAAATAACTAATGGTTTAAATAGCTTACGCTTAACTCTGCCTTTTCATAGTGCCCGCGAACTTTCGGAGTGTTTCAGTACCTCTCAATTAACTTTCTTTGCGTTTCTCAGCGTGCTTTGCGGTTTAATAATTAGCTGTGCTTATGTAAAACCCCTATCTATTGGTCTGACCACTCGGAGTGGTCTGACCAATGACAGACTACCTCACAGTAGTTCACCACAAATCAATCCCCTCTTAGGTTATCATTGAAGTTTTGAGCAACTTCATTCTACAAATGAATTTTGTCTTTAGTCAAACCCAGCTAACCATAAGTGGAGAAATCAATTAAAATAACACGAAACCCTTACGAAGAGCCAAATCATATCAACTTGATATTTAGAGCATCTAATGGAGCAAGTTCAGGGCAACTTGAGATATATGATATTGCAGACCGACTTAAAGAGTTGGCTGATATTTTAGAAAATTTTCCTTTCAAATCGACAAAGACATTTCTTTGGGAATTAGGCTCTGAAAAAACTGAAGACAATTTTGCTTTCTATTTCAAATGCGAGTTTTCTTTGATTAAGCATTCTAGCATATGTGTTATCAGAATTAGATTAAACAACAATCGTGACGAAATTGAAAAATCAATTTCAGAATTTTCAATTCAGTGTTATCCTGCAGAATTGAATCTCTTGGGGCAGTTATTTCGTGAATTTTCAAAATTCGAAAAAGAAACCCTGACTTGGAGTGGATTAAAAGGGAAAGTAGAATAAATAACTACATCCAATATTTGACGGACTGAAAAATAATCAAAAGCCAACCAGAAAGGTTGATTAACTTGAGATACAAACCCTAAAGCGCAGAACATGACCGACACAAGCCACCACGATGAGCGTATTGCTAAAATGATATTCGCTTCGGTATACCCGCACTATGTTACAAAAGTGGAGAAGAAAGGCAGAACGAAAGAAGAATTGCACGAAGTAATTGAGTGGCTCACTGGTTATGACGAAAAACAGCTACAAGCACTCATTGACGAAAAAGTAACTTTCGAAGAGTTCTTTCAAAATGCTTCATTAAACCCGAACGCCCCACTTATTACTGGTGTAATCTGCGGCTATCGGATCGAAGACATCGAAAACAGACTGACACAAAAAGCAAGGTATTTAGACAAGCTGGTGGATGAATTGGCAAAAGGCCGTAAGATGGAGAAGATATTAAGGGTTGCCTAGGCATTGGCTATTGGCACTCTTCTTTACCTGATCAATTCCTTGTAAAATCAGCTTACCCTGATCAGAGTTTTTATTTGGCATAAAAAAAGAAAAACAAAAAAAGGAAGGGTAAAAGGCTTTAATGACGTATCATTGCAAGACACGAAAGATACTTATGCTTTCGTTCACTAGAGACCAAGGGCTTAGAAAAGCAAACCAGCCTCACATTACCCAAACAAAACACTTGTGCTGTACTCCAAATTGGGATTTATCCCTTTCTAACATTTGGATAATTATTAAGATGCAGAACAACAACGTATTTATCACGGTAGATGACGACCCCATCAACCAATTTCTCTCAAAAGTTATAATCACCAAGAATGTGAATAATGCTGAAGTCATTTCATTCGGTAATGTTTTGGACGCCATAGGCTATATCACCAAAGAGGGAGCTCAGTTTAGCAAAATCAATCTGTTACTTGACATTAACATGCCTCAATTTGACGGCTGGGACTTTTTAGACCAATTCGATAAGTTCGATATTGATTTCAAACAGAAGTTCGACATCTACTTACTATCCTCTTCTACTGACAAGGCTGATTTTAATAAGGCTAAATTCTACCCTTCTGTAATCGACTTTGTTGCAAAACCCCTCACGAGCAATTCGCTCGACACCATTTTTAAGCGACTAAAAGCTGCTTGAACGAGCAAATGCTATTCGTAAACGGAATAGCGCCCCTTATCCAATTTTATAATCAAGGAAATTATAGGTAGGTGAAAACGTGTGTGTTTGTGTGTCATTCTACCTATGGCCTCGTCTTTAATAAGGCGAGGCCTACTTTTTAACTGATATCCGCAGGCTTAGACTTAGCCTTACCCACCCTTAAATCAATTTCACCGAAGCTTAAGTGCCATTCACCTAAAGTGAATTTCTGAGCCTTTTATATGCCCTAAGTTTGAGAACATTATCAATCCAAAGCTATGAACAGGATACTCATTATACTCACATTTTTACTCATCTCATTCGCCACCAAAGCGCAGTTTGAAAACGACAAAACTTGGTTAGTGATTACAGCAGACAACAATCAGTATGGCTCTTTTTTCAAAGAGTCATTTGATGATGCCTTAAGAATCAAGAAACCATCATTCAGCATAGGGATAGAACACTATCTTTCAAAAAGCTTTAATTTTTCAGGCAAAATAGCGGTAGGTAAAATTACAGACCATAATAGTGGCCTACTTGATTTGAGCAATATGAACAACATGCGTGTAAATATTGCTGCTTTGGAAGCAACGGCTATTTTCAAATTCAATAATGGTTTCATATTGCCCACAACATCCAAAATCACTCCTTTTATTGAGGCGGGCTTTGGGATTGCCAATTTTAATGAAGCGGCTGTTGAGAATGAATCTGGCCCTGGAGTTGTATTTCCATTGGCTGCAGGTTTCAAATACCGTTTCACAAAAAATATGCAGTTTATGGTAAGAGTTGCGAATGTAGAAAGTAATAAGGTGAGCCATAGAAGGTTCTCAGCAGGCTTCTCTTTCTCTCTAAAAAACAATACCGACACTGATAAGGATGGCATCATAGACAAAGAAGACGCATGCCCAACGGTTTATGGCCCAGCAGAAAATCTAGGTTGTCCCTATGAAGATACTGATAACGATGGTGTAGAAGATCGCTTTGACGAATGCCCATTAATTGCTGGTACAATCAACGGATGTCCAGACATGGATGGAGACAAGGTTCCAGACAAAGATGATAATTGCCCTAGGTTAGCCGGTAAAGCTGAAATGCAAGGCTGCCCAGATACCGATGGTGACGGTGTGAAAGATTCAGAAGATGCTTGTCCTAACATTGCAGGTACTGTAAACGGTTGCCCTGACACAGATAAAGACGGACTGATTGATAAGCTGGACAAATGCCCTAACAATGCTGGATCATTAGCAGAAGGTGGTTGCCCAGAAATAAAACTACCGCTCTACCAGGTATACTTCGACTTTAACAAAGCAGAAATAAATGCATCGACCCAAGCCAAGCTAGATGATCTTGCGGAACTAATGGCCGAATTAAAAATATTCAAAGTGGCTATTTATGGTCATACAGACAACATAGGGCAACAGGACGAGAACTATGCCCTATCACAAAAAAGAGCTGAAGCAGTACGTGACTACCTTCTTTCTAAAGGAGTAGATGTAAGCAGGGCCATAGTGATTGGATATGGAGAAGAGAAAGCCTTGGCCAGTAATGTTACTAAAGATGGAAGAGCCCTAAACAGAAGGGTTGAGATAAAAATCAAGAAATAAGTGGGCAACCACTTATTTCCATTCGTCTATAGTTAAACGCATTTCACCGAAGGAAGCCCGCCCGTTCAACGGCAACCGAGATAATAATAAGCGATTATTGAGGATATTCGTAAACAGAAGCACCCAACCATTTAATAAGATGACTCAAAAAACCTCACCATCTATTCTCTTTATAGAGGACGACATGATTGAAAGAATGAAGTTCAACAGAACTGTTTCTAAATTAGATTATGAAAACAAAATTATTGAAGCCAACAACGGAGAGGAGGCTTTAAAAATTCTAGAAAGCACTGACCTCCTTCCTCAAATCATTCTACTAGACCTCAACATGCCAAGGATAAGTGGAATTGAATTCTTGAAGCGTTTAAAAAATGACGACAGACTCAGGTACATCCCTACCATTGTACTTACCACTTCAAACAATCAAAAAGATTTACTCGAATGTTACCGAATTGGAATCGCTGGCTACATTTTAAAACCATTGAAATACGATGATTATGTAAATAAAATAGCTAAGTTATTGTCTTATTGGGAAATAAATCAACTCATAACTACATAATATGAAAGGCATAGTATTTACAGAATTCCTCGAAATGGTGGAGAGCAAATTTGGTCTTGAAACCGTGGATAAAATAATAGAAAGGGCTGAGTTAAAAACAGGTGGCGCATACACTGCAATTGGTACTTATGATTTTAACGAAATGCTTCAGCTCATATTAAACCTGAGCGATGAAGTAGACATTCCGGTTGATGATCTAATTCATGCTTTCGGAATTCATTTTTTCGACCACCTGAAAAAAACACACCCCAACATCTTTGAGCTTTATAAATCCCCAATGGAATTCCTTAATTCTGTGGAAGGACACATTCATGTTCAAGTACGCAAAATATACCCTGGCGCTGAACTGCCCACTTTTGAGGTCATTAAGAAAAGCCCTAACTCCATGGAGATGATTTACTCTTCTCAGCGTGCCCTATACAAATTAGCAGAGGCTTTAATGATGAAAACTTTCGAGCATTTTCATCAAGAATGCACCATTACCTATGAGAAGCTAAACCCAGAAGGAACCAGAGTGAAATTCAATATTACCCATAATGATTGATGAGAAGATAGCCTTATTGGAAAGAGCACGCGTACGAGAAAAGCAGGCCCGAAAAGAAGCGGAAAGAATTCTCGAAGAAAAGTCGCTCGAACTATATGAACTGAATCAAAAACTCAAAATTGCCAATACAGCTTCAGTACCCAGTCCACTAAAGGACGATAACGGGGCTTATTCTAGTTTAGCCGATGCCTACTTAAAAATGGACATGACTGGGAATGCACTAGAAATGAATGAAGCGGCCATTGAACTCTTTGGCTATGACATTCAGAATGAGTCTTTAAATATTATAAACCTTATTTATAGAGACGATTTCACTTATGCCATGAATTCGTACAAAGACTTGGTTAAAAATGGTGCCTTTACAGATTATGTGGCGCGAGTATATACCAAAGAAGGTCCCTACAAGTTAGTACACATCAATGCCAACTTGGTTTACAATGACCAAAAAGAAGCCATAGCTGCGGAAGGCATCATCCGAGACATTACCGAAGAAAATAAAGCCCGAGAGCTGATAGAGGCGCAAAGTGCCGAGCTATCAACAATTGTCAACAGTTCACCTTTTGGAATCATACTGACGGAAAATGGCGCAATCGTTAAATCGAACAAGGCTTTTCAAGACATGATGGGCTTCTCTGCCAATGAATTACAGCGTATCGATCCCATGGAATTCATACTTCCTAAGGACATGTCGAAGATCCAGGAAATACAGACTCAGCTGAACTCGGGCGAAAGAAATCGAATAGATTTCACTCAGGACATTAAAACGAAAAAAGATCAACTGATTAAAGTAAGGGTAAATATTACTACCATTTATGACGACCATGATAAGCCTAAATATCGGTTATCAATTTTAGAAAACATTACGGAAGAAGCGCGAATAAATGCGCTGATAGAGGATCAAAGAGAGCAGCTCGAGGTAATATTTGACAACTCACCATTGGGCATTGTATTATCCGATAATGGAGCACTTACCAAAGTAAATAAAGCCCTACTAGACCTATTGGGCTATACCCATGAAGAATTAGAATCACTCCGATTTGAAGACATAACGCATGCCGATGACTTAGAGGCATCGAAAGGCACAATGCAAAAAATTCAGAATGGAGAACAGGATACCGTAATTCTTAAAAAAAGGTACATCAAAAAAGACCGCACCATTATTTCTGCAAAATCAAGCTTAAGTGTAGTAAGAGATAGCTCAGGGAAAATAAAATACCATGTCATCGTAATCGAAGACATTTCGGAACAAGAAAGAGCGGAGCAACAAAAGGAAAACCTTTTAAAAAGGCTAGAAAAAAGCAATAACGAATTACAGGAATATGCCCATGTGGTTTCTCATGATTTAAAATCTCCTCTCCGAAGTATTTCGGCATTGGTCAGTTGGATCAAAGAAGACTGCAATGACATAATGCATGATAAGGGACATGAGAACCTGAATTTAATTGAACTCACCGTGGAAAAGATGGAAAGCCTGATCAATGGGATTCTTACCTATTCCGCCATTGAACGAACAGAAGATGAGGAAAAGGTTGTTTCAATCGATGAAACTATAGAGAATATAGTCGCCCTACTCTATGTTCCAAATCACATCACAGTAACCGTTGTCAAACCCCTTCCGAGTATATATGCCGATGCTACCCGTATGCAGCAGCTCTTTCAGAACTTAATAGGGAACGCTATTAATTACATCGATAAAGAAGTGGGCACCGTGGAGATAGACTACCAGGATGCAGGCAGATATTGGATTTATTCCATTAAAGACAATGGAGTGGGCATAGCCAAGGAGTATCACGAAAAGATTTTCGGCATATTCCAATCCCTCAATACTGATCCAAAAAAAGGCTCTACTGGCATTGGATTATCCATTGTTAAGAAAATAGTGGAGCAGTATGACGGAGAAATATATTTAGAGAGCGAGGAAGGAATTGGAACCACCTTTTTCCTAAAGTTCAGAAAATAGAAAAAAACCAACATGTATATAAAAACAATTGATCCTAAAGAAGTTGCGGAAAGCATCATTAATAATTTCGGTAAACAGACCGTTATTATTTCGGTTGCCGAACATTCTGCAATTGACATTAACGCCTTGATCAACTGTTTGATTGAGCACCATATTCCATTCATTGGAGGCATTTTCCCCAAAGTAATTTCCGGAACAGAAGTGTATGATGAAGGAATGATACTGACCAGCTTTCCTAATGTGGTAGAAACCTATTTGGTGAAGGGCTTAGATACGGAGTCCTTCAAAATCCCAAAAATTGATTTAGAAGACGATGAAAACTACTTCCTATTCACTTTTGTGGATGGACTCACCACCTACCTATCACTTTATTTATCAGAGCTTTACACTAACTATGGCAACAAAGCATCTTACATTGGAGGTGGGACTGGAAGCTTAAGTCTACAACAAAGTCCATGTGTATTCGATGAATCGGGAATCCACCAAGATGCCGCAGTTGGTCTTATTGTCAAGTCCAAAATTGCCTTAGGTGTAAAGCATGGCTGGAAGAGAATAGCGGGCCCATATGTAGCCACAAAAACAGATAAAAACACAATCCAAGAAATTAACTGGCAACCCGCTTTTGAGGTATACAAAAGCATTATTAAAGAGCACAGCCAAAAGGAAATTAATCACGATAACTTCATATCTATTGCAAAAGCATACCCCTTCGGTATCTTAAAAGATAATTCTGAATATGTAGTACGTGATCCAGTTAGCCTAAACGACAAAGGGGAAATCATTTGTGTGGGGGAAATGATGGAAAATACAGTATTAGATATCCTCAACGGAGATAATGAAACATTGATTCAGGCTGCAGAAGATGCCGCATCTCAAGTAATCAATCAGCTTGAATCTCCAAAGCAAGCTTATATAAGCGATTGTATATCACGGGTCATCTTTTTAGAAGATGATTTCAACCTAGAGCTTAAAACCATTTCTGATAAGCTGGTACAAAACAATAAGTCTATCCCCATTGAAGGAGCACTTACTTTAGGAGAGATCTCCTCTTTTGGGGATAGTTACCTTCAGTTATTTAATAAAACAGTGGTTATAGGTTTGTTTGAATAGAAAATATGGGCCCTATCAATAAAAATATCATCGACATTCTCCAGCTTTATGAGTTCTCTATGGCCATAGGCAAGTCCTTTAATTATAAGGAAAACTGTGACGGATTACTCAAACTAATCATGTCTAGAAAAGATTTAGAGGCCTGTTGGATTTATTCCTATGCTGAGCAGAAGTGTCGAGTATCCTACTCCATTCCTGCTACACGCACCCCAAAGCTTTTAGAGTGCGACAAAGTAATTCTAAAGGAAATTCATAATCGAAACGAACATATATCGCACCCAATTACTGAAGACATTAAAGTGGTAGCTCCACTAAAGTTAAAAGGTGGGGCTGTGGCCATATTTAATCTTAAAGACCAAGGCCTTCTATTCCTATACAGTTCAAAAAAGAAAGAATTCTCACAAATTGAACTTAACCAACTGAGCCCAATTATCGATAAGTTCACTTTATCCTTACAGGGCTCTCTCATATTTTCTAAAAGAGAAGAGCTACTGGTCAGCTTAGAAAAGCAAAATCAAGAGTTAAGTGACTATGCACATATAGTTTCTCATGACTTAAAGTCGCCCATCAGAAACATCGAAGCTTTAACCAGCTGGATCAAAGAAGATTACAAATCAGTTATAGATTCATCAGGTATAGAAACCTTCAATTTAATTGGTGACAACCTTGAAAAAATGGACAACCTGATTGATGGGATCCTCAGGTATTCTACCATAGATAAAACAGTTGATGAGAAGCACCCCATCAACCTCAATGACTTGGTGGAAAAAACAATAGAAACCATCGTATTACCTGAGCATTCGGCAGTCAAAATCATAAGTGATCTGCCCGTGATCAATGGTGACGCCTTTAGGCTACAACAGCTTTTTCAAAACTTGATTGAGAATGCTATAAAGTACAATGATAAGCCTGCCCCACTGGTTGAAATTGGTTCGCGAGAAATTGAAGATGGATTTGAGTTTTTTGTAAGGGACAACGGAAAAGGAATTGACAAGGCTCATCATGAAAAGATTTTTCAAGTATTTCAAAGCTTAGGCGAAGACGAGAAATCGACAGGTATTGGGCTTTCTGTAGTGAAGAAAATCGTAAGCTATTATGCTGGAGACATTTGGTTAGAGTCTGTATTAAATGAAGGAACAATATTTTATTTTACATTGAAAGACGATGCCTAAACCTAACTTCAACTATATTAAGCAACTTTCGAATGGTGATGTAGCCTTCGAGAACAAACTTCTTGGCGTATTGGCCAAAGAGTTACCTATTGAAATCAAGGAATTTGAAAACAATATAGCCTCGGGTAAATTGACTGATGCCGCTAGTAACGTTCATAAAATCAAACATAAAATAAGCCTGCTCGGAATGCAGGAAAGTTACTTGATAGCACAAGATTTTGAAGAGAACTTAAAAAATAATCGCTTAGACTTACACAAGGTTTTCGCTCAAATTCTAAAAAAAATGATTACTTTTTTAAATCACATTGAGAACCACCGAATATGACCTGTATTATTATTGATGACGAAGAGACATCCAGAGTGATTCTGAATCAGCTTTGTTCTGAAGTTCCTGACTTAGATATGATCGAAGAATTTTCAAATGCCATGAGCGCAATTAAATTCTTAAACAAAAACGATATTGACCTCATATTCTTGGATATCCACATGCCTGATTTTTCTGGATTCGACTTTATTCAATCCCTAAAAAACCCTCCAAGAATTATCCTCACCACATCAGACCAAAGTCTAGCCCTTACGGCATTTGAATATGACAGTGTAATCGACTATTTGGTAAAACCTGTTGAAAGACCCCGTTTCGAGAAAGCAATAGTGAAGGCAAAATCATTTGTAGCAGCTCCAAAAGCTGTTGCTTCAGTAGAAAGCTCAAACAATGAAAAGCAGGGTGATTCGACAAAAACCTTGTATGTCAATATTGATCGAACTTTGATTAAAATCGAAACTGATTCCATCAACCTCATAAAAGCTGAAGGAGACTATATATTAATTAAAACCCGTGAGAAAGAATACAAGGTGCATTCAACTTTGAAGAAGATAGTGGACAAGCTACCGAACGATCCTTTCTTCCATGTGCATAGATCTTACATCATTAATCTTTCTCGAATTGTCGACATTGAAGACAACACCATTCTAATTGAGAAAAATGTGATTCCAATCAGTAGATCTAAGAGACCAGAATTAATGAGGCGACTAAACCTACTTTAGGCGCTTATTAACTAATATAATATTCATTAAGCTTCTGTCCAATTCATTTGTTCAGGAGCTTTTTCAATTCCCCCCTAGCCTGCCCAATACTTCCAGGCTTATGGAAACTAAAAGCCAATAATACTCCAAAGCCTCTGTCCTGCATTTCACCGACACTCCCCTG
>CAXBPM010000043.1:0-14534 GCA_963977345.1 uncultured Roseivirga sp. | reverse complement strand
CCCTGACCCCTGACCCCTGACCCCTGACCCCTGACCCCTGACCCCTGACCCCTGATTTCCGATCAACTGATTCCCTCTTTCCCACTACCTCTTCCCCTCATAACTAATCACCCCTTAACTAATAACTAATCTTCACCGACAGGTAAGAAAGTACATTCCCAAAGTGATCAAGCTGTGCTAAGGTGTCATCTAGAATTTCTTTGCCGTTCATGCGGGCGATCAGTAGGCCCAAAATACCATTAAGGCAAGCTTGAATGGGGTCGTTGATTAAGCCATTGGACTCAACAATAGAAGCCCGAATGGCGGGGCGTGCACGATTGAAAATTGCACGATAGTTTTCGTCATTCACCTGAAGCTGTAAACTAAGGTCAGAAAGGCGTTTTACTTCCTCCTGAACAAAGCTCAGGTGGCCTTCGCGTTCTAGCGCTTCCTCCTTCATTTGATCGATTATACCTTTGTACCACTCGGTCAATTCCGCTTTTCCTTCCGCATTTAAGCTTTCTTCAGGAATATTCTTTACCACATGGTTCTCAATCTTTTGAATATCGAACTCAAAATTTCGAACCAACATTTCGGTTTGGTACATGTAAACGATGTATTCCGATAGGTTCTGTCTCTTTTTCTTGTCTGCCAATAACATAGTGCAAAATTAATGGTTATCCCCACAAAGCAAATGCATCATAATTTTCTATTTTTGCACTTCTTTTAAAAACTATGGAGAGAATCAGGAATTTCTGTATTATCGCACACATCGACCACGGTAAGAGTACTTTGGCCGATCGTCTACTTCAGTTCACTGGAACTGTTGGCGATCGCGACATGCAGAATCAGTTGTTGGACAACATGGACTTGGAACGTGAACGTGGTATTACTATCAAGAGTCACGCTATCCAAATGAAATATATGCATAAGGGCGAGGAATATACCCTCAACCTTATCGACACCCCCGGACACGTGGATTTTTCATATGAAGTATCTCGATCAATTGCTGCCTGCGAAGGCGCGTTGCTTATTGTAGATGCTTCTCAGGGTGTGGAAGCACAAACTATTTCTAACCTTTATTTGGCTTTGAATCACGACCTGGAGATTATTCCAGTGCTCAATAAAATAGATTTACCAGGCGCCATGCCTGAAGAAATGACGGATCAGGTGGTAGAGCTTATCGGCTGCGATCCCGAAGACGTCATCAGAGCAAGTGGAAAAGAAGGCTTGGGTATCGAAGATATTTTAACGGCCATTATCGAAAAAATTCCAGCCCCAAAAGGCGACCCGAAAGAGCCTTTGAGAGCGATGATCTTCGATTCAGTTTTCAACTCTTTTAGAGGGATCGAAGTAATTTTCCGTGTTTTTGACGGTACCATCAAAAAGGGAGATAAGATTAAATTCGTGAATACGGATAAGATCTATAATGCCGATGAAATTGGTGTGCTCAAGCTGAAACAACAGCCAGAAAAAGAAATTAGTGCAGGAAATGTGGGCTACCTCATTTCAGGTATTAAAGTGGCCAAGGAAGTGAAAGTGGGTGATACCATCACACATCCAGATCGACCAACCACCAAAATTATTAAAGGCTTTGAGGATGTGAAGCCAATGGTTTTCGCAGGTATTTACCCTGTAGAAACTTCTGAATTCGAAGAATTGAGGGCTTCCATGGAAAAGCTTCAATTGAATGACGCTTCCTTGGTTTGGGAACCTGAAACTTCTGCCGCTTTAGGCTTTGGCTTCCGTTGTGGTTTCTTGGGAATGCTCCATTTAGAGATTATTCAGGAAAGATTAGAGCGTGAATTTGACATGACGGTAATCACTACCGTTCCTTCAGTTCAGTTTCACG
Source organism: uncultured Roseivirga sp. (assembly GCA_963977345.1). Lineage (GTDB taxonomy): Bacteria > Bacteroidota > Bacteroidia > Cytophagales > Cyclobacteriaceae > Roseivirga. The sequence goes on along the minus strand of CAXBPM010000043.1, from coordinate 12,703 downwards.
CAGTAAGAACAGATGGATCCATTCTTAAAATTAATGCGCCTTCTGAAATGCCTGATGCGTCTTCCATTTCTCATTTGGAAGAGCCATTTATTCGTGCTCAAATCATTTCTAAGTCTGAGTATGTAGGTGGAATCATAAGTTTATGTATGGACAAAAGAGGCTTGATTAAAAATCAGGTGTACCTCACCAGCGATAGGGTTGAATTGAGTTTTGAAATGCCTTTGGCTGAAATTGTTTTCGATTTCTTCGATAAGCTCAAGACAATTTCCCGTGGTTACGCATCGCTTGATTATGAGTTGATTGGTTTCCGCCAGTCTACCATGGTGAAGCTGGATATTATGCTCAACGGAGAAAAAGTAGATGCGCTTTCGGCCATTGTACATAAGGATAAAGCCTATGATTGGGGAAAAAGACTCTGTGAGAAATTGCAGGAGTTGATTCCACGCCAAATGTTTGAGATTGCCATTCAGGCCTCCATTGGTACCAAGATTATTGCAAGAGAATCCGTGAAGGCTTTGCGTAAAAACGTATTGGCGAAATGTTATGGTGGTGATATTTCCAGAAAGCGTAAGCTCTTGGAGAAACAGAAAAAAGGTAAGAAAAGAATGCGCCAGGTAGGTAATGTGGAAATTCCGCAAGAAGCCTTTATGGCGGTGCTTAAGTTAGATTAGTAGTGCTTAAATTAATAGTGCTTAGTTGTTAGTTGATAGTGCTCGGTGCTCAGTTATGGGGAATGAGAACAGACAATATTATGATTTAGATGTTTGGAAAGAAGCTCGAAAGCTTGTTTCTGTTATCTATGATTTGTCTAGGCTATTTCCTGATGAAGAAAAGTATGCACTGACTTCGCAAATAAGAAGAGCAGCAATATCAGTTCCTTCTAATATTGCCGAAGGGATTGGAAGGCAACATACAACCGAGCGAATTCAATATATGTATATTTCTCGTGGCTCATTATATGAGATAGAAACGCAATTGTTTCTGGCACTAGATCAAAATTATATTGTTCAACAAGATTTGGATACATTGATAACTCAAATCACAAGTTGTAAGAAGCTTATACAAGGCTACATTAATTATTTGAAGAAGTAAACCGTGCACTGAGCACAAAAAACCATTTACCAGATGCAATTATTGGATGGAAAAGGGACGGCTCAATCCATAAAAGATGAGTTGAAAGAAAAAGTAGCACAGATTAAGGCTGAAGGAGGTAAAGTCCCTCATTTGGCTGCTGTTTTGGTGGGTAATGATGGCGCAAGCCAAACTTACGTAAACGCCAAAGTAAAAGCCTGCGAGCAAATCGGCTTTGGCTCTACTTTGATTCACCTGTCTGAAGAAACTTCTGAAGCTGAGGTTTTGGCTACCGTCAAAAAATTGAATGATGATCCTGAAATTGATGGCTTTATCGTTCAGGTGCCGCTTCCGAAACAAATTGATGAGCAAAAAGTAGTGGAGGCCATTCTACCGCATAAGGATGTGGACGGGTTCCACCCAGTGAATTTGGGTAAAATGCTTTTGGGTATACCAACACTTCTACCCGCCACACCAAAAGGAATGATGCTTTTGCTAGAGCGCAACGGCATTGAGACTTCAGGAAAACAATGTGTGGTAATTGGGCGAAGCAACACGGTGGGTACGCCTATCAGTGTGCTGATGTCTAGAAACGGCAACCCCGGAAATGCTACGGTAACCCTTTGCCACAGCCGAACCAAAAACTTAGCTGAAATAACAAAACAAGCCGATATCCTGATCGTTGCCATTGGTAAGGAAGGTTTTGTTTCTGCTGATATGGTAAAAGAAGGAGCAACCGTAATCGATGTTGGAATTCATAGAGTACCATCTGATCAAACCAAGTCGGGCTTTAAGTTGAAAGGCGATGTAAAGTTTGATGAAGTAGCACCAAAGTGTGAGTTCATTACACCAGTGCCCGGTGGCGTTGGACCAATGACCATCGCGTCATTACTTTGGAACACTTACCTTACTTCTCAAAAATTAGTTTAACCGCCTCGAAGTCATCCTGTCCCGAGTGTTCGGGATCAGACCCTGTTCAATAGGCTGCAGTTTCAACTCCTGCTTTAAAAAATTGAAATGTCAAAAACAAAGGAAATCATACAGCTTCCTATCATGGAAGCCTTTTACACCATTCAGGGAGAAGGTCATTTCTCCGGAAATTCAGCATATTTTATTCGATTGGGCGGCTGCGATGTCGGTTGCGTTTGGTGCGATGTGAAAGATTCTTGGGACGCCAGCCAATGGCCAAAAGAATCTGTGGAGGAAATCGTTGCTAAAGCTTCGGCACACCCTGGTCGTTTGGCCGTGGTGACGGGCGGAGAGCCTTTGATGTACGACATGACTGACCTGACGGATCAACTTCATGCAGCAGGTTTTCAAACGAATATTGAAACTTCTGGTGCGCATCCACTTTCAGGCAATTGGGATTGGTTGTGTTTTTCTCCCAAGAAATTTAAAGCCCCAAAAGAAGAGTTTTATGCGGAAGCCGATGAGCTCAAAGTCATTATTTACAATAAAAGCGACTTTAAGTGGGCGGAAGGCCACGCTGCGAAAATGAACAAGGACTGTTTATTGTACATGCAGCCAGAGTGGGATCAGTCGGAGAAAATGCTGCCCGAAATAATTGAGTACGTAAAAAATAACCCCAAGTGGAAAATATCTTTACAGACTCATAAGTTTATGAATATACCGTAGTTTAGCTATTTGAGGTTTTTCATTATCATATCCCTTCTATTTTGTGTTCTTCTGGCCAACGGCCAAGAAGAGGATAAACTTCATACCCGAAATAAAAAAGCCATTGAGCTGTATAAAGAGGCGCAATCGCTTGATCACGTTGGCAATTACTACAAGTCATACAACCTTTTGCTCGAAGCCTTAAAGCGCGATGATAGTTTTGATGAAGCCGTCTTGCTTACGCATCAGATCTTGATCAAGAGGGGAGAGCTTGAAAAAGCGCTTAAACTTTACGATGAATTTGTAGAGGGTGTGGATCAACAATTCAAAAATAGAATGCTGGTCGATGCCGCTTATGCCTTGTTTTCTGAAGGGAAATACGAGCAAGCCAAAGGCCTGAAAGATCAGATTGAGGGCAGAGTGGAGGGCTTAGATGATGCACTTTTTGAAATCGTTACTTCCTCCATTGATTATGCCATTCAAGGGAGCACCAATCCGCGAAACATCGATTTTGAAAAGCTTTCAGCACCTATTAATAATCAACCGCAACAATACTTCCCTTCCATTACGGCTTCTGGTCTTTTGGTATATACAGTGCGCGATAATTACGGCAGAGGCGATGAAAACCTTTTCTTTAGCCAGAAGGATGGCGATGCATGGAGCCAACCGCTGGAGATTTCAAAGAAAATTAACTCTGAAAGAAACGAAGGGACTGCATCCATTTCGGCAGACGGAAACACTTTGGTGTACACCGCTTGCAATGCGCCAGACGGCCTTGGAAGTTGCGATTTGTACATCAGTTATAGAGAAGGGAATGATTGGTCGAAGCCCAGAAATCTAGGGAAGACGGTGAATACACTTCATTGGGAGTCGCAGCCATCGCTTTCTCAAGATGGGCGTGAGCTCTACTTTGTCAGCGCTCGACCCAATGGAGAAGGCGGACAAGACATTTGGAAGTCGACCAAACAGAATGGGAAATGGATGGAGGCCGTGAACTTAGGGCCAAGCATCAACACGCGCTTCGATGATTGCTCTCCTTATATTCACCCCAATGGTGTCAATTTGTTTTTTGCTTCGCGGGGAAGATTGGGTTTTGGAGGCTATGATCTATACGGAACAGAACAGGTCGGTCAGGGCGAATGGTCTGAACCAAAGAACTTGGGTTATCCCATCAACAACCATAGAAATCAGGTGGGCTATACCATCAGCATTGATGGCTGGGCCTATTACAGCGACAACCTTTTCGATGGTACTTCGAGCTTGTACCGGTTTAAATTACCAGATGATTTAATCCCCAAACAACTGGTGGATTACAAACGAGGAATAGTGCTCAGCGCTGCCGATAGCACTCCGCTTTTCTCTGAAATCTATGTGGCCGATATCGCCAAAGATTCCATCCGATCACGTACCTATTCCGACTTTGAAAGTGGCCGCTTTAATTTGGTTTTACCCCAAGTGGAAGATGCCAATCTGTATGTGAAAAAGAGAGGTTACCTGCTGTATAAAGAAGAAGTTGATGTGCTATGGGAAAGCGGGGATGAAGCCGCAATCTATCTTCGACCTATGAAAAAAGGGGAGAAGGTAATTCTAAACGATATTTTGTTCGAACTGAACAGCGCTGAACTCAGCACAAAGGCTACCAAGGAACTGGATATCGTAGTAGATTTCATCAGGGATAACCCTGAAATTATAGTAGAAATTGGTGGCCATACCGACACTTCTGGTGAGGAGGGCTATAACATGAATTTATCTACCGAAAGGGCCAAATCGGTATTGAACTACTTTATTAAAAAGGGTTTGCCGAAGGAAGCCTTTGTCTATAAGGGTTATGGAGAAAGCAAACCCATTGAAGCGGGAATTTCTCCCAAAAACCGTAGAATCGAAATCTCGATTCTCGAGATTAAATAAAGCCTTTGGCTAAAGTTATTTGTTCTGAAATAAGTCAGCCGCTACTTGTTTCGAAGCTTTCAACTTATCATTAACTTTGAACATGCAAGAATTGAAAATCGGAATCATTAAAGAAGGTAAAGTGCCAGTAGACAGGCGCGTACCGGTTACCCCAACTCAAGTTGAAACGCTATTGAATACTTATGATAATGTGACTGTACATTGTCAGCGAAGCGATATTCGTTGTTTCGAAGATTCGGAATATCAACAAGCGGGAGCCATTATGGTGGACGATGTATCTGATTGCGATGTTATTTTGGGCGTGAAAGAAGTGCCTGTTGAAATGCTGGCCGATGGGAAAACCCATTTCTTTTTCTCGCATACCATGAAAAAGCAAGAATACAACCGAGGCTTGCTTCAAACCATTCTTGAAAAACAAATCCGACTGATTGACTGGGAATGTCTGACCAATCTGCAACATCAAAGGTTAATCGCTTTTGGTCGCTATGCGGGAATTGTTGGTGCCTATAATGGAATTCTGACTTACGGAAAACGATATAACCTTTTTCACCTGCGCCCTGCTAATGAGTGCTTCGATATGGAAGACATGCAGAAGGAATATGCCAAGGTGAAACTGCCTGCCATAAAAATTATACTTACGGGTGGTGGTCGCGTATCGAAAGGTGCTATGGAGGTGCTTACTGGGATGAAAATCAGAAAGGTGAGTCCTGTTGAATTTCTAAGCGAATATTTCAACGAGCCTGTATATACCCAACTCAATACCAGAGATTATAACCAGCGCATTGATGGCGGTTCTTTCAGTAGAGATGAGTTTTATCAGAATCCAGGAAATTACGAGTCGAGCTTTGGCCAATATGCTAGAAAGGCCGATGTGCTGATTGCTGGAGCTTTTTGGGACCCAAAAGCCCCTACGCTTTTTACTAAGGAAGATGCCAACAGAAGTGAATTCATGATTCGTGTAATTGCAGACATTACCTGTGATATCGAAGGTTCAATTCCTTCTACAATTCGACCAAGTACGATTGATGAACCCGTTTATGATTATAACCCGAGCGACAACAAGGAAGAACCAGCCTTTGCCGATGAGGGAAATATTACCGTGATGGCGGTAGATAATTTGCCTTGCGAATTGCCTAGAAATGCTTCTGAAGATTTTGGGAAGGAATTCCTTAGACACATTTTGCCCAACCTTGTGGGTGACGACAAAGATCAAATTATTGGAAGGGCCACCATTTGCCAAAACGGTAAACTGATGCCCGATTACGCTTACCTCCAAGATTTTGTAGATGGACATTAATCATTACCTAGAGCACACTAACCTTAAGCCAACAGTTACCGCAAACGACATTGATCGTTTGGTGGCTGAGGCCGCAGCACATCAGTTGTTTGGGATTTGTGTTCCTCCGTTTTGGGTGAAAAAAGCAGCTAGAGAAATTGGTGCTGCCGACATTCAGTTGGTGACGGTGATTGGTTTTCCTTTGGGTTACCAAATGACAGAAGCCAAAGTAACCGAGATTGAAAAGGCCATTGAAAACGGTGCCAATGAGCTGGATATCGTCATGAACATTTCAGCCTTCAAAACAGGTTTGCCTTGGACGAAAATAGAACTGGCCAAGTGTTCTAAAATCATCCATGAGGCCGATTGCTTGATGAAGGTGATTATTGAAACGGCTTACTTGACTGATGAAGAAATTGTATTGGCCTCTAAACTCTGTGCCGATGCTGGAACCGACTTTGTAAAAACCTCTACTGGTTTTGCTGGAGCGGGTGCAACAGTAGAGCACATAGAACTGATGCGTAAAAGTTTGCCTTCGAACGTAGGCTTAAAAGCTTCTGGAGGCATTAAAACCTTGGCGGACGCTCAAGCGCTCATTAATGTCGGAGCCGATAGATTAGGCGTTTCCTCCGCAGTTTCCATTATGGAAGAATACTATGCAAGCCAAAAGAATTAAGGTAACAGGGAAAGTTCAAGGTGTCTATTTTCGAGCTTCAACTCAAGAGCAAGCAAAGCGGCTTGGTATTAAAGGTTGGTGTAAGAATGAACCAGACGGATCTGTATTAATTATTGCTGAGGGTTCCGATGGAAACTTAAATACTTTGGTGAACTGGTGCCATCATGGACCATCCAATGCCAGTGTTGAAAAGGTGCTTGTGGAAAGTATTGAAGCGAGTGGGTTTGAGGGCTTTGAAATAAAGCGGTAAACCTTCTCCGCGCACTGGTCGTGGCGTCTCGCTGCGACTCTTTGAAAATTCTGTTTTTTTAAATTGCAACGTTTGGCTATTTGCAGTGGCTGGCTTTTGAAAACGTATTTGTCCACCGTGACCAAACGTAATAGCGAAGATAAAACTTTATACTTACACATCTCCCAGCCATTGCAAATAGCTGCTGTTGGTGGCTGTGTGGCCTTCTCTTCCTTAATTCGACAGCCCAAATCACTTATATTCAAAAGTCATGGTAAGAAATATTTCATCTTTGTAATAGTCATTTATCTTGATTAGTCGGTTTGCGTTATTGTACTCAAATGTTCGTCTGTCACCACCCGCGTAATCGCCTCCCTCACCGTAACCATCATAACCAGTCTGGAAAATTCTTTGGTCAATAATTTTCCCCTTTTCGTTGAAAGCATTTTTTATTTGAAATAGTAATTGTCCGCTAAGATTGTAGGTCGCTATAAAAGTCAGTTTACCACCTTTATTAAAGGTCTCCTTGCCCTTTCCTGATAGTTGTCCCTTATTATAATATTCAATTAATACAGTGTCACCCACATACTTGAAGAGTTTGTATTTTGTTACCTGTTTTTTTGCGTCAGGTCTGTCAACAATCTCTGTTGTTGAATTTGGTTTAAAGCCAAGAATAAAATCCCCCTTGTCTGGAAAGTCCACTAGTTCCTCTCTTACAATTTTTCCTTTACTGTCATAATAGAAAGTGATTACTATGTCAGTTGATAAGTCCTCTCCATTTAACCAAGTTATTGTCTTAAGTTTTTTGTTCATATCATAAGTATACCTTACTTCTTTGGTAAGTAAAGTACTGTCCCAAACCATGCCATAGTCATTTTCATACGTTGCAGAGTCTTCGATGTCGATTGTGCTTCTATACGAAGTCCAGCCCTTATACTTGTTTACAGTTCCGTTGGAATTCCAGAAGAACTTGTTCATACCCCATTTTCTGTTTTTGTCGATATTGTTTTGTTCGATATTAAATCCATTAGAATCAAAAATGAATGTCTCGGTATGTTCTTGCTTTAAAACTGGCACACATGTTTGGCAGTCAGTTTTTACAAATACCATTTTAACTCCAGGAGTCCTGTCGAAATTGCGAGGATAGAAATTATCATGTCCAGCTAGTTGATAAAAGTTGTCATCCTGTGCCTTTGAATGAAGGGTGATTGCCATTAGGAAAATTAGTCCAAGAAGTCTCATGTCATACTTAATTCTCACATCTCTTAAAAGTCACATTGGGGTTAGTCAAAATTGTCCGGCCACATTGCCACCAACGTTATGTAACGCGCACTTTTGTGCACGATATATTTCTAATAGTTTATTAAAAGTGCACGTTAGCGACCAAATAGGGTGTGCTATACGCAGCTTTAAAACAAGTTATAAGTTTAGCTAAATTAATTTTAGAACAGTAACATTCGTTGGCTATTTAGTATTTAACAACTAAGAAAGCTCAAACGAGTAAGCCAGCCAATCGGAGCGTCATTGCGAGAAATAAGTGTTGCGTTAGCAAGGCTTATGACGAAGCAATCTTAGGTGTTTGTTAATTGAGCGGTGAGATTGCTTCACGTCAGTATTGTCTCTTCGAAAAACTACAGCAGGTTCGCAATGACGGTAAAATCAGGCTTTCACAGCAATTTTTAGCTATTTAGCTAAGGTCGTGATGTCTCGGCTGCGACTCTTGAAATTCAAAGCCCTAAGGCTACTAAGGCTACTAAAGGCTTAGGATAGTGTCAGTTACGGTAGTGGGCAAGTGAGTGGCAGGTAGTAAGCTTAGAAGCTTCGGCTCCACCATGAGCCGCATTTCTTATAGGTGTTGTTGTGTGCAGTTTGTTTGATTTTTCTTCAATTAGTTACTCTTGATTATTTCATAATCATTTTTGAACATGTTTAAAACCTCTGAAGGTGGATTCGTATCTTCTTTTTTAATTCCACAATCAGCCAATATGCTCGGTAGATGAAGTGCCTTTTTATCTTTCCAAAAAGCAAATTTTGTGTATCCGATTGCACATATTTCGTTGTTCTGTTTAAAAACCTGGCTGTGATATCCCCATTTGTCGTCCCATCCTTCTAAGACAATTGTTACCTTAAATTTCGCCCATCTCTTAAGGGGTTTTTTGTAAATAATCTTTTGTGAGCCGAGAACCGGAAAAATTCCTTTTTTAAATGTGTTTTCATAAAGATTTGATCTGAACATGACCTCAAACCTTATAAAGTCCATGTAATAGAAATATTTGGAATTAGCCATGTATCTTAAGGAATCACAGTCTAAAATACGGACTCTCCTTGTTCGTGTTAATTCGGAATCTAAATCGATTTTTGTCCAAAAAAATTTTGAACCTACATAGATATAAATCAGATTCAACCAGTAGTATAGCATATTAAATATTTTGGTTAATTAAGTCAGCGTAGGTTATCATGTATACGCCAAGTTCGTGGTGTTTATAACTCATGTAATTTATAAAAACTTCCTTATAGCATGTAGATAATAGTGGCTTATGACGAAGCAATCTTAAGTGTCGGTTAATTGAGCTGTGAGATTGCTTCACGTTAGTATCGTCACTTCGAAAAACTACAGCAGGTTCGCAATGACGGTGAAATTAGGCTTCCGCTGAGAGCACTTGTGAAAGGAAGTGGTTTAGATCAGTGAATTAAAGCGATAAGGTTATGCGCTTTTGCTGATGTATTTCTGAATGCCTTTGTATTTGTAAATCTTAAGGCCGAAATGCTCAAAAGTACAAACCTTCATTCTGTTTTGTGCCAGCTCTAGCCTTTTGTCGGGGCAATGAAAAACAGTGAGTTCGAGGCCTGCTAGAATAAAGCTTTTCTTTTGGCAAAGCTCCAATACATAAGCATGAAAACCCTCTTTCCAATCGGCCATGTATTTTTCGTAATGGCTTCTCCCGTCAAACAAAAGCTCTAATTGATTGCCTTCCACCTGATAGCGGTAGATGCCAGCTATGGTGTTATAAAGCTCATCAAAGAAAGATAAATGGGTAGGGATGAAAGCGCTTATTTTTTCAGAGAGTTCATCGATTAAGCCGAGTGGGTTATAGAGATTATAATAGCCTTTCTTGACTTCCTCAATTAACTCCGTTTGGAGCTCAAGTTTCAGGTCTGCCTGAACTTGTTTGAGGATGTAGTTTTTATCAAGAAGAAAAAGTCTCTGATTCAACGCTTAATATTTCAACAAAAATAATACTTTTTCTAAAACGATCGGCTTAAAATGTGAATAAGGTGGCTTTGTTCGAGCCACCTTATTCATCTTCTATGATTTGATCAATTACTTTGCTGCGGATGAGTTTACAATTCTACCGAAGAATATGGCATTCATCATCAGTTTGTTGGTGCCATACCAGAAGGCTCTGAAATTAGGGTCGTCCACCAAAGAAACTATTCTGCCTTGTCCAAAAGCACTTACTCTTATGGTTGAAGTGCCTTTTAAGGCTTCGAGGTTTGGTTTATTAATCCAGCCACTACGTAGTGGGTCTTCTGTATAAAGACCAGGATTAGAAAACTTGTCTTCGGAAGCTTCGATCATTAAATTCCCTCTTCTCATGGTAGGAAGCTCTTTATTATAATAGCCATAGGCCATTGGGTGTGATAATTCGAGTTCGCTCATGTAAACTCCTCCAGGGATAGATTGGCCACGTTGGAAGTTGGAGATTTGATCGTAGGTGATTTTTTCTCCAGTGTATTGTTCTACATCTACAAATTTGAGCTGAGTAAGTTTATTTCTGGCTGCCCAAGCTGTAGCGCTACTATTACTGGCGATCAGCGTGCCTCCATTTCTGATCCATTGTTTAAGGTTTTCCATGCCTGATTCAGATAGGTCAACACCTCCCGTAATTACAATAGTGTTGTAACGGCTAATAACAGAAGACCCAAGTCTATCACCCGGTAACTTGGTGACTCGCATATCCATTCGGGTGTCTAATAAGTGCCATACTTCACCGGCATCTGCACTGCTTCCTGATTCTACAACGAGCGCGATTTCTGGCTTGTCAACATTGATGAAGGAATTGCTACCTAATGAAACACCATCCGTCAACCCTGTTCTTAAAGCATAAACATCGATACCATCCGTATTGGCAATGGTCTGCATTTCTAAATAAATTTCACGCTCAGAAAGGCTCTGATTGCTCACTGGAACCATGATGGATCCGTAATCAAATTTTACTTTTTCGCCATTGCCAAAGGGGCTGGTGGCTACTTTAATTCTAATTCCTTTTTCGAGCAAACGATTGGCCGCCCTAGGAGCATAATATCCATTCCACTCAAACACATAGGCATAAGCACTTTGCCCGCCAATCACACTCCCTTTCGGGAATTCTGGTTTCATTACCTTGTCGCCCAATTGGTTTCTTCCATAATCTCGGCTGCTCAGTTCGCTGTACTCAAGATCAAAAGCAAGTGGGTAGGACCATCCAGAAATATCATAAAAGAGGCTGTCTTCGAAAGTGGTTCTCTTCTCAAACATACCTTTGATCAGTTTGTAATTCCGTTGCTTTAAAGGAATGATGTAGCTGTTCTCTGGCGTGTATTCTTCGTTATTAAATTTTAGTTTTCTCGAAGGGCGATAAAAGTCAACTTCTTGCTGATCTAAGATGTCGGCCAAATGATATGATCTGGCAGGGTCTTTTTCTGCTTTGAAAATGTAGGCTTTAACGTCATCGTTATCCGCATCTCTCAACACACGTTTGTAAAAATCTCTTTGATAATCAAGTAGTTCTTCGCGCATATCCACAGTGGCTTTCCAAGTAGAGAGTGCAGCAGTGAATTGGTTTTTTATTGTGAAGGGGAATTCCAAAATTCCGTTGTCACTTTCTTGAGCATGTCCTCTTGAACTTGCTTGCTCGAACAAAATACCTACACCACCATTGATGTCGGGAAAAGTTGAGCCCTTACCATAGTAGAAATCATCGTATCCTTCTTTGGTGAAATAGAGAGAGCCGATATTATCCAGTGCGTCCGCATGAAATTGGCCAATTTTTTCTGTCAACTCTTGGTTCTCTTTTGGCGTAAGTGGGTGAGTTCTGGCAGGAACACCCGGCTGAAAAAAGAAAGTAGCGTTAGTGCCCATTTCATGATGGTCAGTAAATACGTTTGGTTTCCAAAGGTGGTATTTTGCCACTCGGTTTTGTGATTCAGGTTGCTGAACTGGGAGCCAGTCACGGTTGAGGTCGAACCAATAATGATTGGTTCTAGCGCCAGGCCAAACCTCACTGTATTCCCTGTCGTTCGGGTCTGGGTTAATATTTTTTGATTTATGGATGTTGGCCCAGTTTGAAAAACGGTTTAGTCCATCAGGATTAAGCGATGGGTCCAATAGAATTACTGTATTTCTAAGGGCATTTTCTATTTCGGGCCCTTGAGCAGCAGCCATATAATAGGCAACAAGCATGGCCGCATTTGAACCAGAAGATTCGTTTCCGTGAATGCTAAAGCCCATAGAGACTACAGCAGGCATCTTTTTAATGTCAAACTTATCCGACTCGTTCGGGTAGGTAAGCCAAACATGGTCTGTTCTTATTTTCTCTATGCCCGCCTGATTATTGGGGTGGGTTATGGTAAGCATTACCTGCGGACGACCTTCATGTGTTTTGCCAATGTCTTCAATGGTAATACGATTTGAAGCAGCAGCGAGAGTGCGCATGTACAGTACCAGTTTATCATGAGTCACATGCCATTCACCCACCTCGTGTCCAATTACAGATTTAGGGGTGGGAATGCTTTGATCATAAATTACATTCGAGGGTAAATAATAACTCAAATCTTTTTGTGCTAGGGCAGAAAAAGAAGGGCCTAGTAGACTAAGTAGAAAAAATAAGGGGACAAAAACCTTCATAGTGTTATTTTAATCGAATATAGCGATCGGATCGGTGAACAA
>CAXBPM010000042.1:0-14678 GCA_963977345.1 uncultured Roseivirga sp. | reverse complement strand
TCTTAATGACCACTGAAAAAGACTTCGAAACAGAGAAAAAAAGGCTGATTGACTATCTTACAAAAACACAAGAACTTGGCGAAGCCCATTTCGACAATAAGGAATCACTTTCCTTTGGACACCTAAGCATCAGCGAATGGAACAATATGTTTTATAAGCATTTAGATCATCATTTAAACCAATTCGGGGTTTAATCTAAAGCGAATAAAACATATCACAACTTTTAATTTAAAAGATCACAGAAAGCCCTTATTTTTATCTTTACTTTAAATACAAAGTATTCTAGAGAGATCAATTGTAATGAGGGCAAACAGTTTCATTTTATTAAAAACCATTTTCCTTGTAGGCTACTTATGCTGCCGCATTCCGCTATCTGCTCAATCAAAGAATGACAACAGTGCGGAGGTCTTAACTTATGATAAGAAGATTGAGGTTGAAGGTAAAAATCTATCGATCTGGGTGGATGTCTCTATTCAAATCAATAACCCTGACGGTCATCATATGACCCAAGTTGCAATACCTTATTCAGCTTCAAATAAGATTAAAGACCTTAATGCCTCAATTATTGATGCTTCTGGCAATGAGGTCAAAAAGTTAAAAAAGAGAGACGCTGTAGATGTAAGCAGCATCTCTGGCTACTCGTTATATGAAGATGATTTTAATAAAGTCTTTGAATTAAGCTACAATCAATACCCTTACGTCCTCAAATACAGTTATTCCATTTCTTACAATGGCTTTCTTTCTATTGACGAATGGACTCCCGTAATAGCCTTAAGTACAAATACTAAAAAGGCATCATTAACCTTAACAACCCCAACTGACTTTAAATTATCTGTAAAAGAACAGAAGATTAATCCAGCCATTAAAAATGTAGAAAGTGATAAAGTGATTTATAAATGGGCGGGGACTTACACTGCCGAAAGTATCAAAAAAGAAGTATTCGCCCCTCCTATTCATGAGCTCATCCCTAAGGTATCAATAGTACCACTAAACTTCGAATATGGGCCGTCTGGAAGTTTTCAATCATGGCAGTCCTATGGCGAATGGCTTAATCAACTAAGCTATGGCCTACATGATTTGCCTGAAAGCGAGAAGCAGATTGTTAGAAATTTAACCAAAGATTTGCCTGATATAGAATCTAAAGCCAATGCCCTTTACCATTACTTGCAGGACAATATTAGGTATATCAATGTTGCCATCGGCATTGGAGGAATGCTTCCGTACCCCGCGAGTTATGTGGCCCAAAATAGATATGGTGACTGTAAGGCATTAACCAATTACATGCAAGCCCTTTTAGCAGAAGCCGGTATTGAAGCCTTTTGTACTGATGTGTATGCAGATGAAATCCCTATTGATATAGATAAGGACTTCCCAAGCCAGCAGTTTAATCACGTCATTTTAGCCATACCAACCAAAACAGATACACTTTGGTTAGAAACCACGAGTAACATCAACCCTTTTGGCTACTTAGGAACGTTTACACAAAACCGTAAGGCCTTATTGGTCAATTCCTCTCAAAGCAAAATCATTCAGATTCCTGCAATGACCAATGTAGAAACGCAAAGAGAAACACGAATATACATTTCTATTCAAGGTAAAAATGAGATAAGCGCAAAGGTAAACAGCACGTTCAGGGGCGATGACTTTGAGACTTTGCTTTACTATATGAAAAATGAATCTAAGAGTGAAATGGAACGCTTTGTGAAATTAAAACTCCCCTACGAACAATCTCCATCAACTATCATTAAAGTCAATCAACACACGCGTGATTCTCAAGAAATAACGGTGGATGCGGAAATGAATTTATCCGACCATGGCCAACAGTTTGGGGAGGCGAAAGTTTTGAATTTGCCGAGATTAGATTTCCCAAAAATTGAAAGGCCAAGCCAAAGAAAGTCTCCTCTCTTCTTCCCTTACCCCATTCATTACAAGGACGAATTTGAAATTACAATTGATGAGAACATCGAAGGCACTCTTTCAAACGGTACTGACAAGGTGGAATCAGTTTTCGGGAGCTTTTCAGTGACATCTGAAAGAGTAAATAATAAAATCATTTTGACCAGAGAGTTTAGTATCAAATCTGGAAGATATGAAACAGAGGATTACACAGGTTTTTTTGAGTTTATATCTTCTATTAATGAATCAAGAGCCAAAACATTAATTACCTTAAAATAGTCATGACAGCTTATTTCAAACCTCTATTCGCCACACTCCTTTTTGTTTTTTGCTTGAGTTTAAATGCTCAAAGAGAGAAAATAAAATTTGGATCAGTTAGTTTATCAGACCTTCAAAACAATGATTTTGAAAAATACGCTGATGCTGAAGCTGTTGTCCTGTTTGATGGAGGTGTAGCCAATTTTATTGAAGAAGAAGGCAGGTTCATTATAGTATTTGAGAGAACAAGGCGAATTAAAATACTTACAAAAGCTGGTTTAGATTTATCAAATATCAATATCCCCTATTACCAACAGGATATGAGAAACACAGAGCTTATTTACGATATTAAAGCAACGAGTCATACCCTGGTGAATGGAGTAGGTCAAAAAAATGAACTGAACAAAAGTGATATCTATGACGAAAAAATCAATGACAATTGGCACCAGAAGAAGTTTGCTATCCCTGGAGTTAAGGAGGGTTCAGTTATAGAGTATACCTACATATTGAAATCACCCTTTATGTTTAATCTTCCAGATTGGGAGTTCCAAAGTAAAATCCCAACACAGTACAGCGAATACGAAGTTCATGTTGTTCCATTTTACGAATACACCTACTTAGCGCAAGGGATTAAGAATTTTGATCACACTAATTCATATATGGGGACTGGTAGTCGAAGATTTGCCACTTTAGATTTTAAAGAAATGGTCTATGAGTTTGCCATGAAGGACATTCCTGCTTTTACTGACGTGCAATACATCACTTCCATGAATGATTATATAATCAAAATGGATTGGCAATTGGCAAGAATCATCCGCCCCAATGGTTCAAAAGAAGAAATTATGACAACATGGGATCAAATGGTTGAGAGCATGCTCAAGTCCGAGAATTTCGGGAAATTCATTAAATCTAGTTCGAAAAGTGTTGAAAAAATGATCAAAGACGATCATCGACTTCAGCAAATCTCTAAGTTGGAAAACTTCGAAAAAGCCGAAGCGCTTACACGCTATGTGAAAGAAAGCTACAACTGGAATAGAATGAGGAGTAAATATGCATCCAAAAGCGTAAAAGATTTTCTTAAGGAAACGACAGGCTCCGCTGCGGAACTCAATCTTTTCTTAATTGGAATGCTAAGGGCGTTTGATATTGAGGCTTACCCCGTATTACTTAGCACCAGAGACCATGGGAAAATAAAAACCGATTACCCATTTGAAAGCTTCTTCAACACTTTGGCTATTTTAATCGAGGTAGATCAGGAGTTTTACCTTACAGAAGCCACAGAAAAAGAATTAGAGTTTGGTAAACTTCCTGCTGAATACCTCAACGAGAAAGGGCTTATCATTGACAAAGAAAAACAAGGCTGGGTTGATTTGAATATAACTTTACCTTCTCTAGAAAGTGAGGACATGAAGCTTGTATTAAACCCTTCTAACCTTAAGCTTGAGGGCAAATTTGTGAAAACACTTACAGATTATGAAGCACTCTATTACAAACGAAACAAGGGCTTGATTCAAAAAGAACTTGACAATAGCTATGACCTTATAGGCGACATTGAATATTCTGAAACAAGTTCCCCGTCTGAACCATACACCGTTAAATATGAAGCCTCATACCCTGTGTCAACTTTTGAAGGAAACATATATTTTCAACCATTCTTAAATAAGGCCCCAACAGGAAACCCACTAAAAGCCGAAGAAAGAACATACCCAGTAGACTTTACTTATAGTCAGAAAAAACAATTCAACACGACAATTGAGATCCCTAACGGTTACTCCTTTACTTCAATACCTGAGAGTGTTCAATTTTCCAATTCGCTAATCGATTTTTCTTACGAAGTGTTGTTGGACCCTTCAAAGCAAAAGTTAATAGCAATCTCTACCTATGTTTTAAAGAAAGCAGTCTATGAACCTAAGGAATACAAACAACTCAGAAGCTACTTAGCACAAGTCGCGGAAGCCTATAGCAAACAAGTCACAGTGGAAAAACAGTGATTTTGTGTAAATTCAGTTTTCAAAATTCAACACTCAATTCCAGTATGAAAAAGATCACTCTTTCCCTAATGATATGGCTGACGAGCTTCTCGTTATTTGCCCAAAAACACCAAGAAAGGTTCAATGCAATTGATGTTCAGCATTACAGGTTTGAAATTCAATTGACAGATGAATCTGATAAAATCAATGGAATTGCTTTGGTGACCGTGAAATTCAAAAAAGATGTTCAGCAGTTCACATTAGACCTTATAAAGACCAAAGCCAACGGCAAGGGGATGACGATGATTGCCTTAATGGCCGATGATAAAAAAGTATCCTTTGAGCATTCTGGAAATAAATTAAATATCAATTACCCAGGTAAGGCGGGTCAAAGCCAAACTTTCACGATTGCTTATGAAGGAATCCCAGAAACTGGCCTTATCATTTCCAAAAACAAATATGGTGACCGCACTTTCTTCGGAGATAATTACCCCGATCGTGGTCAACATTGGTTGCCCATTGTGGATCATCCTTCTGACAAAGCCACTGTGGAATGGGTTGTTACCGCACCAAGCCATTATCAGGTGGTTGGCAATGGGCTTTTGGTAGAAAGCACCAATATTAATGATAAAACCATGCTGACGCACTGGAAAACAGAGGTTGAACTTCCTACCAAAGTAATGGTGATTGGTGTAGCACGTTTTGCTATTCAGAACGTAGCCAATATTTATGGCGCGACAGTTTCTAGTTGGATTTACCCTCAAGACAGAGAAAAAGGCTTTTACGATTACGCTCCAGCAGCCCCAATTTTAGACTGGTTTATTAATCATGTGGGTGATTACCCTTTTGCCAAACTGGCCAATGTTCAATCTAAAACTCAATTTGGAGGCATGGAGAATGCTGGTAATATTTTCTACTCGGAAAATTCTGTTACAGGTACTCGTAATGTCGAAGGCTTGCTTGCACATGAAATTGCACATCAATGGTTTGGCAATTCGGCATCTGAAGGCAACTGGCACCACGCTTGGCTAAGCGAAGGCTTTGCCACCTATTTCACCATTCTTTACATGGAACAAAAGTACGGTAGAGCCAAAGCTTGGGAAACCGTTTCAGGAAACAGACAGCAGGTAATTGCCTTCAGTAAAAAGAACCGTGTACCAATTGTAGATACTTCTGTAGAAAACTACATGGAGATTCTTAATGCCAATACTTACCAAAAAGGTGGTTGGGTGCTGCATATGCTAAGAAAAGAAGTAGGAGACGAAGTGTTCTGGGAAGCAATTCGCAAATACTACAACAAGTACAAGCTCTCGAATGCGCTATCAGACGACTTGAAAGATGTATTTGAGTCTGTATCTGGAAAGGACCTTGATAACTTTTTCAAACAATGGGTGTATCAGGCTGGCCAGCCAGAAATGGAAGCCACATGGAGTTACTCTAAAGGCCAATTGAATATGGAACTCAACCAAACCCAGAAAGAGAGCTTCATATTCGATTTAGAAATTGAATTGGTTTATGCAGACGGAAAAACGGAACGGAAGACCGTTCTCATCAACTCAAAAAACCAAAAGTGGACACCCAAGCTAGACAGCAAACCTGTCAAAATAACTCTTGATCCAGATGCGTGGTTACTGTTTGAAGCTACACTAATGGAAAAATAGAGTTTCATTAATTGAAAAAGCCCAACTCGCTAAAACCTTTATCTTTGCAGCTTACTCAATAACAAATGGAAACGAAAGACAGCAACGGCAACATTCTAGAAGACGGTGATTCAGTTCACGTAACCAAAGATTTAAAGGTAAAGGGAATGAATACTACCTTGAAGAGAGGTAATTTAATTAAGAGCATTCGCTTAACGGGCAGCCCAGAAGAGGTTGAATGCCGCGTTGGCAAAAGCCAAATTGTTTTAAAAACAATGTTTTTGAAGAAGGCTTAGACCTCAGTATTAAGATACATCAAGGAGATTGATTTGCTTTCCACCGAAATCAAATGAATCTCCTTTCTTTTTGCCCAGCATGGCCCTGCCTATTGGTGAAGCTGGAGAAATAGCGAAATACGCTTCCCCCTCCACCTTAATTTGCCCCAACGAAACCGAAATAAAATATTTAGCACTTGCTGTAATCGCCAAGCACCCAAGCTCTATTTTTGAATTCTTCTTTTCAATATTGATTTGAGCCAAACCCATTTTCATTTTAGATACTTCTTGAAGTTGAGTAGCTAGTTTTTCCTTTTCCAAGTGCATCATAGCACGGCCTGTTTCATACTTATCTCCAGCACTGCTCTTGGTTTCTTCATTGGCCGAAGCCTGGGCATTTCGCATGGCTTCTTCAATATGAGCCACTCGCTCATCAACGAGTTTCAAACAAGAAGCATAAAGTTTGGCTTTGGTTTCCAACATTTACGCAAGGTGGGACAAGAAAATCTTGGTAACAAACCGGAACAATTAAATTATGCTCCCAAAAAGCACCTATCCCATTTATTATGCGAAAAACTCAAAAGTATTCTTAACTTTCTAATCTAACTGAGACTCACATGCTTTTTGAACTGATTTACCACAGCAAAGCTGTGCTCAATATTGAGGACTATGAAATCGAGGATATTCTCAAAACCTCGCGTGAGTTAAACACGAAACACCACATCACTGGCTGTCTACTTTTTCACAATAATCAATTTTTACAAATCATAGAAGGTGATTTCGATAAGGTAAACGCACTATACAAAAAAATACGGGCCGACAAACGTCATCACAATGTGATCACCCTCCATATGCAGGAAATTAAGACGTTATCTTACAGAAATTGGAGTATGGCCTATAAAAAATTCACCAATGACGCTATGAAAAGCACACTTGGCATTGAAAACTTTCACAAGATTTTAGAGAAAAACAACTTTAAGCAAACCTCAAAAGAGATTTTCGATTTTATGAGCAAAGCTATTATGGAGTCGAATTAAAAACGAGCCGCTAACAATAGACTTAAATCCTTAAAAGGAAGATTAAACCTTCTGGCAATCCCCAAATTAGTCGTGCTCCCTTTATAGGCATAGACACCCTTATTGAACCAGCCATATTGATACATCATATTATCAACCCCGCCTACTTCAGCAATTTTTAGTAAAACTGGGGTTAGAATATTGCTCAATGCTGTTGTCGCTGAACGCGCTGCTCTTGAAGCAATATTAGGAACACAATAATGAATCACTTCATACTTTGTGAAAGTGGGCTTATCATGGCTTGTGCATTCAGAGGTTTCGATGCAGCCACCTTGGTCAATAGACACATCGATGATTACTGCCCCAGATTTCATTTGAGCTACCATTTCCTCCGTCACCACACATCGGGCTCTGCCTTTTTCGGCCCTTAAAGCACCAATTACGACATCTGCCGATTTTAGAGATTGCCCCAAAGTAACTGAGTCGATGGTGGAAGTAAATACCTGGTTTCCGAGTTTATGCTTGATTCTTCTCAGCTTATAAATTTCATTGTCGAAAATTCGGACTTCGGCACCTAAGCCCAAAGCCGCTCTGGCCGAATATTCGGCTACTGTGCCTGCTCCTAGAATAATTACCCGACTTGGTGGAACACCCGTAATTCCACCTAAAATCACGCCCTTTCCTCCGCTTACGGTACTCATCAATTCAGAAGCAATGGGAATTGCCATACTGCCCGCCAATTCACTCATGGCGTTCACAATAGGTAGTCCGCCCACTTTGTCTTCTAGCATTTCATAGCCAATAGCCGTAATTTTCTTTCGGTTCAAAGCCTCAAAATACTCAGCAGAAGAACTCCCCAGTTGTAAGGCAGAAAAAATGGTTGACCCTGGTTTCATCAAGGCGATCTCCTCTAAGGTAGGAGGTTCAACTTTCACTATAATATTAGCCTCAAAGGCTTCTTTGTTGGAGTATATTATTTTCGAACCCTGTTCGCTGAATTCATTATCTAAAAAAAAGGTCTTTTTCCCAGCCCCTTGTTCTACTAAAATTTCTTGACCATTATTCACCAAAATACCCGTGGCCGCTGGCGTAAGTCCAATTCGGCTTTCTTGGTAAGAAACTTCGCTAGGAATAGAAATATTAAGCGACTTACTGCCAGACTTCACTTTCATCAACTTTTCTTGGGGGTAAAGGCTACTCTCTTTCGCCAATTCAGCAAACCCCGATTTCTTACCCTCAGTCATGTTTAGTCAGTTTAATTACTCTAGAATCATCTTCCAATACCTCAATAAATATCTTCATATATTCATCGGGAATCAATTCACTAATTTTTTCAGGCCATTCAATCAAACACAAATTACCAGAATCGAAGTACTCCTCAATTCCAATATTGGCCAGTTCTTCAATATCTTCAATTCTATAAAAATCGAAGTGGTATATCGTTCTTCCTGTATTCGTTAAATATTCATTCACCAATGAAAAGGTGGGGCTCTGAACCAAGTCCATCACACCCAATTCGCTACAAATTGCTTTTGAAAGGGTGGTTTTACCTGCCCCCATTTGCCCCATTAGCAGCCAAATATCGTACTCCTTACCAAAGGCGGTAATTTGTTGGGCAACCTTTTTCAAATCGTCTAACCCATTAGACTCCAAGCGCAATTCAGTAGTCATTATGCCCTTTTCGAATTTAGCGAAATAAAAGGAATTATCATTTCGTCCATGGAAATGCCACCATGCTGAAACGTGTCCTTATAGTACTTCACGTAATGATTATAGTTGTTTGGATACGCGAAAAACAGGTCTTCTGTAGCAAAAGCATAAGAAGTGGAAACATTCGGACGTGGCAAATGAATTTTCTCTGGGTCACGCACCGAATAAATGGCCTGATGCTCTTTATAGCCCAAATTCTTCCCATGCTTGTACCTCAAGTTGGTGTTCACTGTTTTATCCCCAGCAATTTTAAAGGCCTTTTTCACGCGATATGTACCATGATCTGTGGTAATCATAACCCGCAAACCTTTATCACTAATCATTTTTAGGAGGTCGAACAAGGGCGAATGAAGAAACCATGATTTGGTTAATGACCGATAGGCCGATTCGTCTGCGGCCAATTCGCGAATCATTCGCATATCAGTTCGGGCATGAGATAGCATATCTACAAAATTGTAGACTACCACATTCAAATCGTTCTGAAGCAGGTTATTGAATTGGTCGTTCAACTGTTTCCCTTGGGAAGAGTGAATAATTTTATTGTAACTCGTTTTAATATTGAGTCTTAACCTTTGAATCTGTCGCTTTAAGAACTCTTCCTCATTGTTGTTCTTTCCTTCGTCATCCTCATCATTATCGCTCACCCATAAATCGCTTTCTTTTTTCGACATCTCCAAAGGCATTTGCCCTGAAAAAATAGAATTTCTAGCGTAAGCAGTAGTCGTTGGTAAAATTGAATAGTAAGCCGACTCTTCTAGTATGTTAAAGTAGTCTGTCAACTCGCCCTCAATGGTTTTCCATTGGTCGTAACGCAGGTTATCGATCACAATCAGAAACAAAGGCTTATCCTTGACTTCCGGAAAAACCTTCGTTTTGAGCAAATTATTAGAGAGCAACGGACGATCGATATTGGGGTCATTCAGCCAGTCTTCATAATTATCGATCACAAACTGAGCGAAATTACTATTGGCTTCAATCTTCTGCATATCCAGAATTTCGGCCATGCTTTTGTTCTCGGTTTTATCAATTTCCAACTCCCAATACACCAGTTTTTTATGGATTTCTACCCACTCTTTATGATCCATGTATTCATTATAGGCCATACTGATGTTTCGAAACTCCTGCTGATATTCAATATTGGTGCGCTCTGTCACCAACCTTTTATTATCAAGAATCTTCTTTACAGAAAGTAAAATCTGACTTGGGTTCAACGGTTTAATCAGGTAGTCGGCAATATGAGAACCAATCGCTTCTTCCATAATGCTCTCTTCTTCACTTTTGGTTATCATTACCACAGGCAAAGTAGGCCGCTTACTTTTGATGTATTTAAGGGTTTCTAGCCCAGTCATTCCAGGCATGTTCTCATCTAAGAAAACCACATCAAACTGCTTACTTTCAACCGCATCAATGGCATCGGCCCCACTCGCTACTGGAGTGATGTCGTAACCTCTATCGGTAAGGAACAGGATGTGTGGTTTAAGCAGGTCTATCTCATCGTCTGCCCATAAAATATTATATCTTTGCATAGCTTCGCTTTAGCAACAAGCCCGAATTTAAAGGAATTAACGCACAAACATTGAACAAAAAAAAGATAATCAATGATCCGGTTTACGGATTTATCACAATTAGAAGCGAGCTGATTTTCGACATCATCGATCACCCCTATTTTCAGCGGCTTAGAAGAATCAAACAACTGGGCCTAACAGACCTGATTTACCCTGGTGCACACCATACCCGATTCCATCATGCTTTAGGTGCTAAACACCTGATGGGAGCTACTTTAGAAAACCTTAGAAACAAAGGAGTCCAAATTTCTGATGAAGAATTTGAAGGCGCTTTAATTGCCATTTTACTTCACGACATTGGTCATGGCCCTTTTTCTCATGCCTTAGAATTTAGTTTATTAGAAGGAGTGCCTCATGAGCAAATTTCCAGGATGATCATTTCTAAACTGAATGAAGAATTCAATGGTCAATTAGATTTGGCCCTTGAAATCTTCAATGGCACCTACTCCAAGAAATTTCTTTCTGAACTCGTTTCTAGTCAGCTCGACATCGACAGGCTTGATTACCTCAAAAGAGACAGCTTCTTCACTGGTGTTTCAGAAGGAACCATTGGCGCTGACAGAATTATCAAAATGCTCGATGTGCATGAAGGCAGATTGGTGGTTGAAGAAAAAGGAATTTATAGTATTGAAAATTTCTTGAGCGCCAGAAGGTTAATGTACTGGCAAGTGTATTTGCACAAGACCAGCGTAAGTGCAGAAAAAATGCTAATTGCTATCATTAAGAGAGCAAGAAAACTGGCAAAAAAGGAAAAACAACTCTTCTATACGCCAGCTTTAGGCGTTTTTCTGAAAGAACAAGTTGGGATTGACCGTTTCGCCACCGAACCTGCCATTTTGGAAGCCTTTCTTCAATTGGACGATTATGACGTTTGGGGAGCAATTAAAATATGGGTACATCATGAAGACGATATCCTTTCAAAATTATGCCGAATGCTGCTCGATAGAAACCTCTTCAGGATTGTCATTTCGAATGAACCACCTTCTAAAGAAGAAATTAAAGCAGACGAAGCTAAAATTGCTGCAGCTTACCAGTTAGACACCAAAGACGTTAAATATTACTTCTCTCATGGCCAATTGTCGAACAGCGCCTATATGGCCTCCGACAAAGAAATCCTGATTCTTTCTAAATCTGGCCAAGTACGAGGAGTAACTGAAGCGGCCGATTTACCGAACATCAAAGCCATGAGCAAAATCGTCCGGAAATATTATCGATGCTGGCCAAAAGACATATCTTTGTGACACTCAAAATTTTATGAATGGAAATATCAGTAGAGCAAGTTGCGCAACTTCTTGAAGGAAAGGTAGATGGAGACGGAAGTCTCATGGTCAGTCGACTAGAGAAAATTGAAGAAGCTACCGCTGGAAGTATTGCCTTTCTGGCCAACCCAAAGTATACAGAATACATCTACACGACCAATGCCAGTGCAATAATCGTAAAGGAAGATTTAGAGTTAAAGCAAGAAATCAGCGCAGCTCTGATACGAGTTGCTGATCCATATTCAAGTTTTTCCAAGCTTTTGGAAGAATATCAAAAGCTTACACAAATTCAGAAGTCAGGAATCGAACAGCCTTCTTTTCAGAGCATCACAAGCCAAATTGAAGATGATGTATACCTTGGCGCTTTCTCTTATTTGGGTGAAAACGTAAAAATTGGAAAGGGCACAAAAATATATCCCAATTGTGTAATTGGTGACAATGTGACTATTGGAGAAAATACCATTTTACATGCTGGAGTGAAGATATATGCCGATTGCAAAATTGGTGATCACTGCAAAATTCATTCTGGTGTAGTGATTGGCAGCGAAGGTTTTGGTTACGCGCCTCAACCCGATGGCACATTTAAAGCCATCCCACAAACTGGAAATGTGGTTATTCACAACAATGTAGACATTGGAGCAAATACGGTTGTAGATTGTGCTACCATGGGCTCCACCATTATCCGAGATGGAGCTAAAATAGACAACCTAGTACAGATCGCTCACAACGTAGAAATAGGAAAGAATACCGCCATAGCATCGCAAGCCGGAATTTCAGGTAGTGCGAAAATTGGAGAAAACGTAATGATTGGAGGTCAGGCTGGTATTACTGGTCATTTAACAATTGCCGACAAGGTAATTATTGGACCGCAGTCTGGTGTACCCAAAACCATTGAAAATCAAGGCATATACACTGGAACTCCAATTATGGACCATAGAGAGTTCCTTAAGGCCAGCATCGCTTTAAGAAAACTTCCAGAGTTATTAAGAAGAGTCAGCCAACTCGAAAAAAAGGGTTAAATTTGTCGAATTTTTGAGGAGAAAATGAAGAACAAACAACATACGATCAAAAGACCGGTAACGGTATCAGGCGTAGGTTTACATACTGGGGTGATTTCAAATATGACCTTTAACCCCGCCCCTGCTAATCATGGAATTAAGTTTCAGAGGATAGACCTAGAAACCCGTCCAATTGTTGATGCAGATGTAGATTACGTGGTGGATCTTTCAAGAGGAACTACCATTGAACATAATGGTGCTAGAATTAATACTGTTGAACACACACTGGCTGCTCTAGTCGGTTTAGAAATAGACAATGTACTTATTCAGTTAGATGGCCCTGAGCCCCCTATCATGGATGGTAGCTCTAGAATGTTTATTGATGCCCTTGAAACTGTAGGCTTTGAAGAACAAAATGCACTCAGAAACTTCTATGAGGTAACAGAGAGCATTCGTTATAAAGACCCAGAAAGAGATGTAGAAATTGCAGCCTTACCGCTAGATGATTTCCGCGTAACTGTAATGGTGGACTATAATTCACCTGTATTGGGTAGTCAGCATGCATCACTGAACCATATCAGTGATTTCAAAAAAGAAATCTCTTCGAGTAGAACATTCTGCTTTCTACATGAGTTAGAAATGCTCCACAAAAACAACCTTATCAAAGGTGGAGATTTAAACAACGCCATCGTAGTGGTGGACCGTTTGGTTAAAGAAGACGAACTTGATCATTTAGCTACTCTTTTTAACAAACCAAAGGTTGAGGTTGGGCAAGAAGGTATTCTCAACAATGTTGAGCTTAGACATAAGAACGAACCCGCCAGACATAAATTATTGGATGTTGTGGGTGATTTAGCGCTAATTGGAAGACCATTGAAAGCTCAAATTCTGGCCGCAAGACCGGGGCACGCTGCCAATGTAGCTTTTGCTAAAAAAGTTAAAAAAGAAATGCAATTGGCGAAAAATTCGGCACCTCGATATGACCCAAAAGTAGATCCGGTAATGGATATTAACCAGATCATGCAAATTTTACCGCACCGTTATCCATTCCTTTTGATAGATAAAATCATTCATTTGGACGATACGATGGTGGCAGGAATTAAAAATGTAACCATGAACGAACATTTCTTCTTGGGGCATTTCCCTGGTAACCCTGTAATGCCAGGTGTATTGCAAATAGAAGCCATGGCGCAAATCGGTGGGATTTTGGTACTCAACACTGTACCCGATCCAGAAAATTACACTCCTTACTTCCTTGGAATCGACAAATGTAAATTCAGAAAGATGGTGGTTCCGGGAGATACACTTAAATTTAAATGCGAGCTTACTTCCCCAATAAAAAGAGGGATTGCTCAAATGAACGGTACAGCTTACGTAGGAAATACCCTAGTTTGTGAAGCCTCTATGACCGCTAGAATTGTTAAGAATCAATGAACCAGCCTTTAGCATATATTCACCCAGAAGCAAAAATCGCCCGAAACGTGGTGATAGAGCCATTTGTGACCATAAGTAAGAATGTCACCATTGATGAAGGCAGTTGGATAGGCCCCAATGTCACCATCATGGAAGGTGCACGAATTGGTAAAAATGTCAAAATTTTCCCTGGAGCAGTCATTTCAGCAGTTCCTCAAGACTTAAAGTTTGGCGGAGAAGAAACCACACTTGAAATAGGTGACAACACTGTCATTAGAGAGTGTGTTACATTAAACAGGGGCACGCATGCTACCAAGAAGACATCGATAGGTAAAGATTGCTTGGTGATGGCTTATACTCACGTAGCCCATGATTGCCATATTGGTGACAATTGCATTCTTGTTAATGCCGTTCAACTGGCTGGCCATGTAACTATCGAAGATTGGGCCATTATTGGAGGTGCAGCTGCCGTACATCAATTTGTGAAAATTGGAGCACATACTATGGTCTCTGGTGGTTCTTTGGTTAGAAAAGATGTTCCCCCTTATACAAAAGCGGGGCGTGAACCGCTTAGTTATGCAGGCATTAACTCTGTAGGACTGAGAAGAAGAGGTTTTGCCAACGAGAAGATAGCCGAAATTCAAGAGATATATCGTTACATCTTCCTTAAGGGACTAA
>CAXBPM010000041.1:0-14802 GCA_963977345.1 uncultured Roseivirga sp. | reverse complement strand
CTGCGAGTTGAAGTCGTTTACCTGCATCGATAATCATATCAGCTATTGCTGCCCAGTTTCCTTCTCGTTGGTATTGATGTATTAAAGACTGGTTCAGGTTAAAAAGTAATAAAGGAGGGTTAGTATTATCTCCAAAATGCTCGTTTACCGCCTGATTAATATCTCGATAATACTCTACTGTGGAATGCCAAGAAGTTCCTCCGATTAAGCCTAGTGTTTTCATTTTTTATTGTTGGACAGTTCAATAGTCGTAAAATACAGGATTAAGTCATCCCGTAAGTTCCGAGACTTCGGAATTTCAGTGGCAAAGGGGATAGGGAGTGGTTATGCCAGAACCTAATCCCCCTTCATTTGCTGAACGGCAAGGATAAGGCTGTCGGCCATTTCTCTTTGCTCGTCATTTTTGGCCAAAGTTTTGGCCTTTTCTAGTTGTTCAATGGCCACATCATAATCGCCTAACAGACCTTTGGAGTAACCCAATAGGGCTGCGGCTTCAAAATGAGTAGGATCTAATGCAGCGGCTTGGGTAAGCAGATTGGCTGCGAATTGTAGCATGGCAACATCTTCTTGGTCTTCGATAA
This sequence comes from uncultured Roseivirga sp., assembly GCA_963977345.1. GTDB lineage: Bacteria > Bacteroidota > Bacteroidia > Cytophagales > Cyclobacteriaceae > Roseivirga. Next base: position 14,221 of record CAXBPM010000041.1, on the reverse strand, counting down.
TCTCTAAGCCACTACTAAATAGAAAATCGACTCTTGAATCCTCAGTCACCTGATTGTTAAGATAGCTGTTCACCTCAAACTGGTATTTTTGATAAGCTTTGCGCTCTCCGAAATAAAGCTTCTTGGTAATAAAGGCTGCTTCGGCTATTTCTACTTCTGGAAGAAATTCAGGTAATACTTCACGAACCAACTGGTACAGCAGGTTTTCATCACCATACTTTATGGCCAATTGAAGATTGTCGTTGTAGATTGTTTTGAAATAATCTTCATATTCGTCTAAACCGTGGGCTTCTATGATTTCATCCTTATTGGTCATGATGTAGCGGTAAGGCACTGAACTCAACTGATTTTCGAACCTAGACACCAGCCATAGGTTTTCGAGATTATCCAAGTAGTCTACAAGTTTCAGCTGACTAATGTAATCTTTGGCCACTTCGGCTGCACGCTCGAAGTCCTTATTTTCAAGAATTCTGATCAATTCTAATTTTTCTTCATTGGTGGCAATTAAGTCCTCATACTTCTTTTCCAGAATGGGAAGTTGACCAAAATCATCCACTGCCCTTTGGCCATAGGCCATTAATTGCGGGGCAGGAACAAAGCCTAAAATGGTATCGAAGATCTCTTGTTTTTCGGTTAGAAAGAGTAGAGTAGGTAAACTGGATATCTTAAATACATAGGCCAATTGTGTTCCGTATTCAGACTCTGTATCAAATTTTACATTGATAAAATTATCATTGAAATATTTGATTACCTGATCATTAGTGTATACCTCTTCATCTAATTGATGACAGTAAGCGCACCAGTCAGCATAGGCGTCAACAAACAAAAGCTTGTTCTGTGCCTTGGCCATTTCAAGTACCTTTTGCCAATCCTTTTCGTTCTTGATTTCATTGAACTGAAGTGGGTCACTGGCGAAGGTGAGGGTGGAAATAAATAATGATATTACTAATAATGGAACTCTCATAAATCTTTTGGGTGTTCGGAACCTAATAACAACTGTACTATACTCACATTGCAAGTGCAAAGTTATTCATTTAGTTTCATGTCAATCGTTAATTATAGTTAAGTGAAAAGAACGGTAATCATTGGGAGCAACCCCAAAACGAACAATTACGCATTTCTTGCTGCCAATAGGCTTCAAGAGCATGGTCATGAATTTATTCCGATAGGCATAAGTGAGGGGGAGGTTTTAGGCAAAACCATACTGAACATGTATGACAAGCCCGAAATCGATGAGGTAGATACCATTACACTTTACATCAACCCACAGCGCCAAACTGAATGGTATGATTATATCCTTTCCTTGAAGCCAAAGCGCATAATTTTCAATCCCGGAACTGAGAATCAGGAACTTAAAAAACTAGCTGAGGGGCAAGGCATAATTTGTGAAGAAGCCTGTACTTTAGTGATGCTTTCGGTGGGCAATTTCTAAGTTATTTTGCGTATCTTCGTACGTTGTATGAGGGCGGTCTAATATCCTTAAGATTTAATTCCTAAACCGACCGTAACCTCCTTTTTTAACAGTTTTTATTCACAATGAGCGAAGAGAAAAAGAAGCAAGAATATTCAGCGGTTAACATTCAGGTTTTAGAAGGTTTAGAGGCGGTTAGAAAGCGGCCAGCCATGTATATTGGAGATATTGGGATTAGAGGACTTCACCACATGATTTGGGAAGTAGTAGATAACTCCATTGATGAAGCCTTAGCAGGTCATTGCGATACCATTACGGTAACCATTGAAGAAGATAATTCAGTAATTGTAACGGACAACGGTAGGGGAATCCCAACCGATATGCACGAAAAAGAAGGAAGGTCTGCACTAGAAGTAGTAATGACGGTGCTTCACGCTGGTGGTAAGTTCGATAAGGATACTTACAAAGTATCTGGTGGTCTTCACGGTGTGGGTGTATCCTGCGTTAATGCGCTTTCATCAATGATGCTCGTTACCGTTGAACGTAACGGGTTTGAATACCAGCAAGAGTATTCGCTAGGTATTCCTAAATACCCTGTGAAAGAAACGGGCAAGTCCGATAGAACGGGTACTACAGTTCACTTTCTGCCAGACGCTAGTATTTTCACGGTTTTGGAATATAAGTATGAAACCGTTGCAGGTAGATTAAGAGAGCTCTCTTTCTTGAATGCAGGCATTACGATTACCCTAACGGATAAAAGAGAAAAAGACGATGAAGGAAACTTCATTGGTGAAGTATTCCATTCTGAAGGCGGTTTGACAGAGTTTGTGGAGTATTTGGATGCTACACGTGAAAAACTCATTGAAGTGCCGATTTATATTGAAAGCACTAAAGGCGAAGTACCTGTTCAGGTAGCCATGAGCTATAATTCATCTTATGCTGAAAATGTAGTTTCCTATGTAAACAACATTAACACCATTGAAGGTGGAACTCACGTTTCTGGATTTAGAAGGGCTTTAACCCGAACTTTGAAGTCCTATGCAGACAAATCTGGTTTGCTGGACAAGGTTAAAATAGACATCACCGGAGACGACTTTAGAGAAGGGCTTACAGCCGTTATTTCTGTAAAGGTTCAAGAACCTCAGTTCGAAGGTCAAACGAAGACCAAGCTTGGTAATAATGATGTTATGGGTGCTGTGGAGTCTGCCGTTGGTGAAACACTTCAGTATTACTTAGAAGAAAACCCAAGAGCTGCCAAAACCATCGTTCAGAAGGTAATACTTGCTGCTCAGGCACGCTACGCGGCTAGAAAAGCAAGGGAAATGGTTCAGAGAAAGAGTGTTCTTTCAGGAACTGGATTACCCGGTAAGCTTGCCGATTGCTCGGAGAAAGATCCTGCGCTTTGCGAATTGTACCTTGTTGAGGGAGATTCTGCAGGGGGGTCTGCCAAGCAGGGTAGAGATAGAAACTTCCAAGCGATTCTACCATTAAGGGGTAAAATTCTTAATGTTGAAAAAGCCCAAGAGCATAAGATTTACGACAATGAGGAGATCAAGAACATGATCACTGCGTTAGGTGTTTCTTTTGGTACTGAAGAAGACGAAAAGGCTTTGAACATGACCAAACTGCGCTATCATAGAGTGGTAATCATGACGGATGCTGATATTGACGGTAGTCACATTCGTACTTTGATTTTGACTTTCTTCTTTAGGTACATGAGGCCATTGATAGATGCTGGATACTTATACATCGCGCTTCCTCCATTGTACTTACTCAAAAAGGGTAAAGAACAACGCTATTGCTGGGATGAGCAACAAAGGGCTCAGATCACAAAAGAAATGGTTGGAGATTCAGGCAAAGAAGATTCAGTAAACATTCAGCGTTACAAAGGTTTGGGAGAGATGAACCCAGAACAACTTTGGGAAACTACAATGGATCCGAATTCTAGAAGCATGAAACGTGTAACGATTGAGTCGGCTGTTGAGGCAGATCACTTGTTCTCGATGCTTATGGGCGATGAAGTGCCACCGCGTAGAGAGTTTATTGAAAAGAATGCGAAATACGCTAAGGTTGACGTTTAAAACCTTATAGCAATAGATTAAAAAATCCCGTTGATCATCAGGGTCAACGGGATTTTTATTTTGTATCATAACGAATTGTTAATCAATATATTTAAGGGAGATCACCTTGATTAATTGTTGATGAAATATTTGTGTTTTTCTTCCCTGACTCCGAGACTTCGGAGAAGGGTCTAATTTGCCAATAAAGACATTAGAAGCAAAGCAAACTACTGAATCTCCCCAGAGCCAATTAACTCATTATCGTTATACCAAGCCACAAACTGCCCAGGAGCAATTCCTTTCTGGTAGTTTTCGAAAATGACATAAAGACCATCTTCTTCCATAAACAATTCCGCCTTGTCAAGTTCCTGTCTGTATCGAATCCGGCAGTCATAATTTCTTGACTCTCCTGATTTCAAAGCCAAGTCTGGACGTACCCAGTGTACTTGTTCACTTGGAACAAACAAGCCCTTTCTTAATAGACCAGGATGGTTTTCACCTTGGCCTGTATAAATCACATTTTCTTTGGTGTCTTTCTCAATGACAAAGAGCGGTTCTGGAGTTCCGCCCACGCCCAAGCCCTTGCGCTGGCCTATGGTATAATAGTGTGCTCCGCTGTGTTCACCCACGAGTTTACCGTCCGTAGGGGTGTATTCATAAGGTTTTGTAAGGTGTTTGAGTTCTTCTAGTCTTGTATCAAAATGAAACACCTCTTTTTCTAAGAAAGTATTGAAATTGGTCGAATTTGGATCTAATTCCCTGATTTGGCCTTTTTTGGGTGCTAATTGTTGTTGTAAGAAATCCGGTAATCTCACCTTGCCGATAAAGCAAAGTCCTTGCGAATCCTTCTTGTCAGCCGTAATCAGGTCGGCCTCTTTGGCAATGGCCCTCACTTCGGGTTTTTGTAAATGCCCAATAGGGAAGAGCGCTTTGGCCAACTGCTCTTGGCTTAGCTGACATAAGAAATACGACTGGTCTTTATTATCGTCTGCACCAGCTAAAAGACGATGAACCTCTTTCCCATTTTCAACAATGGTTTCTTTTTGGCAGTAATGCCCAGTAGCAACATAATCTGCTTTGAGCTTCAGTGCCGCTTTCAGGAAAATATCGAATTTGACCTCACGGTTGCAAAGAATATCTGGATTTGGTGTTCTACCTCTTTCGTACTCGGCAAACATATAGTCCACAATACGCTCTTTGTATTGCTCGCTTAAATCGATTACATGGAAAGGAATCCCGAGCTTTTCGGCTACGGCCAAGGCATCATTACTATCTTCCACCCAAGGGCATTCTTCAGAAATAATCACTGAATCGTCTACCCAATTGCGCATAAACATTCCGATTACCTCGTAACCTTGCTCCACTAACAGATGTGCAGTAACACTTGAATCTACACCGCCCGAAAGGCCTACCACTACTCTTTTTGCCATCAATTTGAATTCTGAATTAGGCTAACACCAATTCTGCAAAAATAGTTGATTTGAAAATTAAAAAGTAATGTTGGTTGGAGTGATTGGGTATTATTACCAATTCACTGTTTATTGAGGTTTTTGATTTCTAAAAACTAATATCGAAAATGACATTGGTGCAATAGAAACCGGCCTTCTCTATGGCTTTTCTCGATGCTACATTGCCTAGTGTAGTGGAGCAAATGGGCTTTCTTCCTACCCCTAAAACTCGGTTTACTTGCATTTGCATCACCTGCGTTGCCATTCCTTTTCCTTGATGATTGCGGCTCACGATAATTCCTAAATCCACAATTTCTGGCTGAGAATCACTCATTCTACACTCACTTGTAGCAATGATCACGTCCGATTCCTTAATGAAATAGATTTCCTTCCGAGTAACAAGGTTTTCCGTGTAACCAAAAGTATCATCCATACCCACCTGTTCTTTTAAGAACGCTTTTATAGCAGGAATATCCACTTCTGAAGCCAATTCCAAATTCAAGGGAGCCACATTCTGCATGACATTATTAGTGTGCTGATAGCATAAGGTATTTGTTTTAATGGACTTGGAATGAAGCAAACAGGTGTTGAAAGGCACAAGTGCATTGGAGCTTAACTTGGCTGAGCTGATGAGCCCTGAATCGATTAATGATGTGATGGCCTTATCCATTTGATGAGAATATTCATCAACGAGATATATCTGTAACAAGCTGTCACCATCGTCAATACAGCAATAGCCTATGTTCTTTGCCTCATTTTCAATGAAGTAATGCTGTGATGAAGCAATGTATAATAGCTCCCACATGGCATCTATTGGTGCGGTCAGCTTTTGATATAATTTCGACCTTAAACTGTCGATTGTTTCTGTACTATTCGTTTTAAAAAACTTCATTGTGATGTGTACTTTGTAATAGTGTGTGCTTTGATTTGTCTTAAAGGGAAGTCATCATAAACCCCTAAGTAGTTTAATGCTATCCCATCCAGTTCGGCTATAAAAGCATGACTCATGATTAGGGATGTATTGGGGTCGATTTGATTGTAAATGCTTTGCACAGACCTCAATATAAAATCAGACCTCTCTTTGATTAAATCGCTTAATACTGCCCGGGTGTTAGGTTGTACCATCATATTGAGGTTGAACTGAAATAGCATTTTGTCACTCTCAAGCTGCGTAAAGAATGATTCCAATAATGTCCGCAATTGCTCATAAGGTGTTTTGTTCGATTGATCTGACCGATTCATTTCAATAATGAGCTCAGTTGTTTTCATGAAGATCTCCCTGAGCAGTCCATTCTTAGATTTGAAATGATGTGAAATCAATCCTTTGGACACATTCGCCTTTTCGCAGACTGCCGAGAGGGGGGTGTTCTCAAATCCTCTTTCTGAGAATAGTGTTGTAGCGATACCAATTAGCTCTTCTCTTTTATCCATAAACTCATTCTTTCTACTGACTGCACGTGCGTTCAGTTTTGCAAACTTATGAATTTAACTTGGATAGACAAGAAGGAAGGTGCTTTTCAAAGCAACATGGCGCGATAGGTGGGGTGTGTGCTCAAACACATAGGAGCATTTTAACCTAATAGATAGCAACAGCGACAACGAATTGGTCAGACCACTCCGAGTGGTCTGACCAATAAACCAATAGGATACTCCGCCACAGTGGAGTCATTTCACTTCAGGTACAATTCCTTAAAATACTTAAAGTGATAACCTAGAATGATCATTTTCCAAATGTCCTTCTTAGGAATTACTTTTTTACCCGAAAGCCTTATGCCATCTATAATTGTTCTGTACACCAAAAAGTAGAAAAAGAATAGCCCTACAAACACTGGTGGACTTACTAGGTCAGTTTTACTTAACCCAATCATCAGCACCATAGGGGCTAAAATCGCGATGTAGTATGTGAATAGGTTTTTCATTGTTGGTTTGAGTTAAGGCTGTGGTGCTTTACCTAATATTCTCTAAATATATTTTCAAATTTCCCATTTTCATTCAATACCCTTACTACTGGCGGAGCATCTTTGTCAGCTGGTTCTGCTAGAATCTTTTCAATGACTTCCATAAATTCAGAAATATTTTCATTTTTAGTACCCTTTTCTAATTCAATAAAAAGTTGTTCAAGATACTCCTCACCATTGAAAGAATAGGCTGTTCTAATAATTAATGGAAGCATAGCTAATCCAGATTTTGAATTAATGGAGCAAAGGGTCGAATTTTTCCAAGCTTCAATATCATTACTCTGTACAAGGCCTGCCATAGTGAATGAGAACATTGCTACATCAAAATCTAACTCCTCGATTTGAATAATTCCATAGTTAAACCAAGCTAACCCGCATAATAAATCATTTTCCAAAGATTTGTCTAGTTGTTGTTTTGGAGTTAACCCTTTTTCAATTTTAGATAAACATGCCTGACGAGTAGCAGTCCAATAATCTCTATTTTGTGATTTTGTACCACTTTCTTTTAAAACCCCCTCTAAAGCTAAAAATTTAAGCAGAAACTCGTCTTTGGGCTCTTCTATGTCTTGTAGATAATCGTGAAAGGAATTTAGAGCTTTTTGATATTCGCCTGAAAACATTAGGGCATCAGCATAGAGCGCTTTTGTTAAGCCTTTTGCTCCTAGTTTCACTGCTTTTGCATAGAAATAGGCTGATTGTTTATATTTATCTAGTAAAAAAAGTACTCCAGCTAATTCGCTATAATAATAGTCTTGATTTAAGTACTTAGGCTCATATCTTTTAGCTGCGATATAGTTGATTGTTGACTCATAGTATTGGCCTTGTCCTCTATAATGATTCCCTAAGTTATAATAGGTTGTGCCAATTTGGTGATTATCATTTGTTTTGATTGCGGCCTGAAGCCTATTGGTATGAAAACGTTCAATTGCTTTAACTTTTAATTTATTGTCTGTATTTGCACTGAGTAGTATATTAATAGTAGATATAATCAATACTGGGATTGATTTTTTTCTATCTAATATGTCTTCTATTAAATTAAGTAAATGGTTAAAATAGGAGCTTTTAAAGAGAGGCGCTAACATATGAACTAATAGCTCTTCTTTGTCAATTAATCTACTTTCTAATCCGTAATCAAAGATTATTTTACCACAATAATCAATTTGACCGATTTGAACCATTGCAGTTGAAAGCCCCAAGAGAATGTCTTTTGCAATACCTTGTGAAAACTCATTGTTTTCTCTTAATTCAATACTATGAAAAGAACAACCAGCAATGTCACTAAGGTTAATCTTTAGTTCTTCACTATCCAATATTACCTCTATAATTGAATCGTCCTTTTGACTAAAATTTAAAATATCTGCGTATTTTTTTAATTCCTTTTTTATTTGTGTCTGTAAAATTGACTTTGATATGTTATGGATTTTATCCTCTTTAATTTCCAGTGAAAAAGGAATAGGAAAATTAAAATACCCAGATTTTAATTTCTTAATTCTTGAAAGTTTTTTTTCAATTTCTAGCGAAGTGTTATCTCCCCACAAATTCTCACTTTCAAGCTTTATTCGAATTTTTTTTGCGTCTTTCTTAGTAAAGAATAAATCAACATTATAAATCCATTTGACATAAAAACAATCATTGAATTCAGAATATCTAACTAGTAATACAGGTACATCGAGTTTCTTATAATACTTTAGTGTTTCAATATTGAAGTCTACATTCAATATTGTAGATTCATTTTTAGACCCTGTTGCTTTTAATTGTACGTAAAAGAGCGATCCTTGAGCTTTATCCTCTTGGTCAAATAATTCAACTTCTCCATCAATCCCATAGTCTTTATCTTTGTCTCTATAGACCCATCGTTTAGGTAGAACCAGTTGAAATTTAGCCCTTGATAAATCTTCAAGTTTATGTTGATTTGGTCTGGTCGGCATTTAGTTCATTTTTAGCATGAAGTGAAGTAAGATTGTTTGAGCACCACGTTTACGGTGCTCACCATTTATTGAAATTCATATTACTCCCTAAATCCATCTATGCGGAAGTTGCCTAAAACTCCCGAAATAACCTACTGATTTAAAAGTATAGCATGATCAAATAGAATAATTCACAAAACTTTAGGGAGGATGCCAATGCTAGAAATGCCTTCCCTCAAATAAGAAAATAAGCATATATTGTAATCTTATAGCACCGCCAGTACCACACTGGTTTCAAGCTTTTAGCGGCTTACAACTAAAACCATATAAGATATTATGTCAACCTTAGACTATGCTGTTTTTATCACCTACTGCCTTATTATTATAGGTGTTGGGCTCTACTTGTCTTTCAGAAACAAGAAAAAGGAAAAGACCTCTGAAGACTATTTTTTGGCGGGTAAGTCATTAACATGGTGGGCGATAGGCGCTTCGCTGATTGCTTCTAATATTTCCGCAGAGCAGTTTATCGGTATGTCGGGTTCTGGTTTTGCTTTGGGTATTGCCATTTCTTCTTACGAATGGATGGCAGCCATCACCCTGATTCTGGTAGGTAAATTCTTGCTTCCTATTTTTATCAAGAAGCAGATTTATACCATGCCGCAGTTTCTAGAGCAGCGGTACAATAGCAATGTAAAAACCACCATGGCCATTTTTTGGATTGGCGTATATATTTTCGTCAACCTCACTTCAGTGCTTTATTTGGGCTCTTTGGCCATAGAAACGGTGATGGGAGTAGAACGCATTTACGCCATTATTGGCTTGGCGCTCTTTGCCATGATCTACTCTATTTATGGGGGGCTAACCGCAGTCGCTTGGACGGACGTAATTCAGGTTATTTTCCTGATTGCTGGTGGTTTGGCCACTACCTATTTGGCTTTGGATGCCGTAAGTGAAGGCAGTGGTGCCATTGCTGGTTTCCAAACTTTAATGGATGCGGTACCCGATCATTTTGATTCGATTTTAGATAAGGAGCATCCCTTTTATGGAGACTTGCCCGGCTGGGGAGTAATTATTGGTGGAATGTGGATTGCCAATATCAGTTATTGGGGTTTGAACCAATACATTACTCAAAGGGCTTTGGCTGCAAAATCATTGAAAGAAGCTCAGAAGGGCGTTATGTTCGCGGGATATTTAAAGTTATTAATGCCGCTTATTGTGGTGCTTCCTGGCATAGCCGCTTATTATTTATTAATGAAAGAAGGCGCTGCTGATTTAGCCTCTATGAGTGTGACCAATGATGTGCTTGCTGGCTTACCTGATAGCAGCGTTACCAAATCAATGACTGATGCGGCTACCATGACGGTCAAGAGTGACAAGGCCTATCCTGTGCTTTTACAGTTTTTACCTTCTGGCTTTAGGGGAATTGCCTTTGCGGCCTTGACAGCGGCCATTGTTTCTTCTTTGGCGTCTATGGCCAATAGTACGGCCACCATTTTCACCATGGACATTTATAAGCCCTTGATGAATACTGGCGCTTCTGAAACTAGACTCGTCAATGTTGGAAGAATTACCGCATTAGTGGCCTTTGTTTTGGCCATCATTGTGGCACCTATGTTAGGGAAGCTAGACCAAGCTTTTCAATACATTCAAGAATACACTGGTTTTGTAACGCCTGGTATTGTAGCCATTTTTATTCTAGGTATTTTCTGGAAGAAAACCACACCAAAAGCAGCTTTGGCAGGAGGTGTGAGTACATTCCTGTTCTCCATCTTGTTCAAGCAATTTTTATCGGAAGTGCCATTTTTGGACAGAATGGGCTATGTTTTTCTGATTTGCGCGGGCTTAATGGTTGTCGTCTCATTGGTGGAAGGTAAAGGTGTAGATTCTAAGAAGGCCATGAGCATGAAGGATTTCGATTTCAAAACCTCACGTGGCTTTAACGCAGGTGCTATTGCCTTGTGTATTATCCTTACTGTGCTTTATATTCTGTTTCAATGAGTTTGAATACTTTAAAAAAGGAGTTTGAAGCTCGGTTTTCTGGGGAACCTAGGTGCTTTAAATCACCGGGCAGAATCAATCTGATTGGAGACCATACCGATTATAATGACGGTTTTGTAATGCCAGCTGCCATTAATCGCTATTCGCGAATGGCAATTTCCTTTAACGAAAATAAAAGCCTTAATGTAGGGGCAATTGATTTGGGTGAAATGCTCAACATCAACTTAAACCAGCTTGAGGCCAAAGGCCAGTCCAGTTGGGAGAATTACTTTATTGGCGTATTGGCCATATTTGAAGAGAAGGGAATTAAGTTAAAAGGAATTGACTGCGTTTTCACCAGCGATGTGCCCGTTGGGGCCGGACTTTCTTCCTCTGCCGCCATCGCCTGCTGCTTTGCATATGCCTTAAATGAAATGTTTGAAGCGGGTTTTGCCAAAAACGAATTGGTGGACATTGCCCAACAAACGGAACATCGCTTTGCGCAAGTCATGTGCGGGAATATGGACCAAACGGCCAGCCTATTTGGCAAGGCTGGACAAGTTTTTAAGTTCGATTGCCGAAGCAGAGAAACATCGTTCCATACGCTAAACCTCTATGATTTCACATTGTTGTTGGTCGATACGAAAGTAAAACACGCTTTGGCGGAAACGGCTTATAACCAAAGGAGGGAAGCCTGTGAATCTGCGGTAAAGTTGATTCAAGAGAAATATCCAGAAGTAGAAAGCTTAAGGGATGCCAATCATGAAATGATTGAAGGAGTTGGGCTTTCTGGGGAATTGAAAGCGCGTGCAGAGTTTGTGATTGAAGAAAACGAGCGTGTAAATCAAGCTGAAGATTGTTTAGATCGGAATGATTTAACTGGTTTGGGCAAACTAATGTGGGAGTCGCATAAAGGATTGAGTGAAAAGTATGAGGTGAGTTGCCCCGAGCTCGATTTCATTATTGAACGAACTTACGGCTTGTCTTATATCAAAGGTGCAAGAATGATGGGAGGGGGCTTTGGCGGTTGTTGTATCGTTTTAATTCAAACGAATGCTGTCAACGACTTCAAGGAACTGATTAAAGCACCATTCAGCAAGGAATTTAACAACTCACCTGAGTTTTACCAATTTGAATTGGTAGATGGAACGGAAGAATGTGATTAATTAGAAATACTAGCTGGTAATTTTACCAAGCCACCGAGCCGTAGTTGTCGCTTTTCTCATCTTGAAGCGGAGCGGGCACTACCTTAGGCTTTTCTTGGCTAGAAGAACGAGAAGGAGATGAAGTGTTGAGTTCTGGGATCTCTATGTCCTTACCCACGTTTACTTTTCCGTTCAGTTCGGCACCTTTTTCTATAGAGATTTCTATGGCGTAAATCTTACCGTAAACTTTGGCGGTTTTAGTAATGTGTAGAAAGCCCTTTGTCATTACATCACCATTGACATAGCCTTCAATAGTAATGTCAATGCCTCGAAGGTTTCCACCAATTTCACCATTCATTCCAATGATGATTTTCTCATCGGAGAGTAAATCCCCAGTAACAATGCCATCTACGCGTATACTCTGACTAGATTTTAGGTTTCCCGTAATAATGGAGCCCTGCTTAATTTGAGTAATATGCGTAGATGGTGTAATGATTGCCATTTATAGTCTTTGATTAATATTCAGAAGGAATTGAAGTTTCAGTTACGGTGTTGTTGTCGTCAAATATAGACACTACAGTTGTGGCATTTCCAATATCCAAACCTACTGCGGTACTTTTTACGCCACCGTTAAGTTGAGCCGAGTTGATGCAGTAACCACGGCTGGCCAATGATTGTGGCTCATGAGCAATTTCAAGGTCCAATACATCGCGGAATTCTTCTTTAAAGCAATCCACTAGTGCAGTATAAATAGCACCACCCCCAGCTAAATACATGATTTGACTAGCCATAAAGTCATTGTCATTGAATGCTTTTCGCATCGCAGGAGATATTACATCTTCATAATACTGCTTTAGCACTCTATCACGCATGCTTCTGATATCAATTCTTTTTCTGTTCAAGAAAATCACTCCTTTTTGGAAAGCAGCATCGATTTGATGTTCTGTTTTCAATTCAAGGTAGTGCTCCTTAGATAATTCTTTGTCTAACAAGTTTACAGCGTAACGAAGGCCATAAGTTGAAAGTGACGTTCTTTGTACGATTCCGCCCTCAGTGCTTAAAAGTCCTTCGAGTGTTCCGTACCCCAAACTCATTACAAAAAAGTTGCCCTGTGCTTTTGTAATGCCTTTTCTCAATGCGATGGTACAACCAATTACCTCAGGAATTACCTGCGCACCTGCTACTTCAACTTGAACATTCTTTTTAACACCACCACCATAAGTTGCAGCGTCATATTCAACCGTATGCTGTCCGTCAATAAGTTCAGTAGCCTTTTCTTTATTCAACTGGAAAGTTGAAAAAGGAAATCCTGTAGTAATTGTAATCGGGTTACCCAGTTTTTGGTTAGCAATCAGTAGGGCGGCTTTTAATAGAATTTGGTAATCCAATTCGTCTGGCGCACTGTTAATGTTTTTATGTGGAGAAACTCCTTCTGTTAAGGCGAGGTTGCCTATTACATAACCTTCACCATTATGAAAAATTTTCAATCCATTGATCAGGTCAGGGGATACGTTTTTGAGGTCAGTATTATTCCCTTCAAAGACACTTGGGAAAGTATAGGTTTTGAACATAGTTAATGATTTGGTATGCAAATATTTTAGAGCCGTTTGAACGAAAGACAATAATACGATTTAATCGCTTTTTTTTGGGTGTATTATTGAAAAATCGCTGGAATTTCAGAAAAAGATTTTGATTTAAAAACTATAAATCCGCTACTGGTTAATTACTATCGCAAGTTTTGTGTTGTTTTCGTTCACCGCCATTCGGGTAATTCCCGAAAGCCCCATTGAACTGAGGTCGGTAATCTCTTTCCATTCTTTATTATACTTAGGGTTGAAGGTCAGTATTTTAGACCCTACACTGGTAATGTAAGTACCTTCCTTTGTAATCGTCCAATCGCTTGAATTATCAGGTTTTTTAACCGTTAAATCGAACCTTGCGGTGCTCGAATTAAGGTGATAAATGTTTTTGTCACCATTCTCTTCTGTTCTTTCAAAGGCAAAATCAGTTGTTCCTGGGATCAGTTTCAGTGTTCTTCCAATGTTATCTGTAATCTTTTTCTCTCCAGGCACTTTCGCATCAGCCATTAATAGAGTAACGGGGGAGCCTAGAATAAACATGGCCACGTTTGAGCCGCTCCATGCATGATATCCTACTGGGGCAATATCTTCAAAAACGAGTTGAGGAGCTTTTTTTGTGTTTAAATGGAACATCCAAAGCCTTTGTGTGCGGTCCTCTTCAACCCTAACCGCAGCAAATGATTCATAACCCGGTATCATGGCTGCTGAGTATTCACTTTCCTTCGTGTTGGTGAG
>CAXBPM010000040.1:0-14905 GCA_963977345.1 uncultured Roseivirga sp. | reverse complement strand
TACTGTCGCAGGTTCTCCGATTTATCTACCTTTGGCAGAACCTGTGACTACCTATGGACACAAGGACTCCGTCCGCTTAAAAAGGCCTAGCTAGAGGTTCGAGCGCTTAACTATAAAAAAGGCGCTCCGAAAACATTCCTTTTCCCAATTATTAAAAAATCACTCCCACACCGAAGGTTTTTTTCTTAGATGCCATCTAATCATTCATACAAACAAAAATTGATAAGACATGGCATATCCAAAGGAGAAGTTCCGACTTAAGTTTTCTGTAGCACTTTTATTAATCCTCAGCCTCTTTTTTATGGCTTGTGGTAATGATGATGATACCGATTTTGAGGAAGAAGTGGTTGAGGAGGTTGATGATACGGATTTTAAAGCCGCAGACTGGACCACGGACTCACATAGTAAAGATGCAGATCCAAATTTTGATGAGGTGTTTGAAGACAATGCCGTAAAGAGACTGGACTTAGTTATTAGCCCAACCCGCTGGCAAAGTATGTTAGACGACATGACCAGCTTATACGGAACCTTTGGCACCCGAACAGGTGGTGGTTTTTCAGATGACAACCCAATCTTTGTGCCCGCTGAAGTTTTCTATGAAGGTGTAGAATGGTATCGCGTTGGCGTTCGTTTTAAAGGCAACTCAAGTTTACAGAGCACCTGGCAAAATGGCAATTTGAAATTGTCCTTTAAACTCGATTTTGATGAGTTTGAAGATGACTATCCCCAAATTAAAAATCAGCGTTTTTATGGATTCAAAAAACTGAGTCTTAAAAACAACTTCGATGATAAATCTATGCTGCGCGAAAAAGTGGCCGCAGATGTTTTCACAAACGCAGGCTTGGCCAGTTCACACACCGCCTTTTATACGGTATATGTAGATCATGGTGATGGCCCCACTTATTTTGGCCTATACACTTTGGTAGAAGAGGTGGACGACACATTAATTGATACTCAGTTTAATGATAACGATGGCAACTTGTATAAGCCAGATGGTGATGGAGCTAGCTTTACAGCAGGAACTTTCAGCGAATCGGTATTCGGAAAAGAAACGAATGAAGATGATGCGGACTGGTCGGACATTGAAAGCTTGTTTTCTATCCTACATGATGACAGCCGAACTTCTGATCCCGCTGCTTGGAGAGCCAATTTAGAAACCGTTTTAGACACAGACATCTTCTTGAAATACTTGGCCACCAACACGATCATTCAAAACTGGGATACTTACGGAAGAATGACGCACAATTACTTCTTGTACAATAACCCCGACAACAATTTACTGACGTGGATTCCTTGGGACAACAATGAAGCCCTACAAGACGGTAAAATGCAAGGTTCATTGGAATTAGATTTCTCCGACTTGACAGCCTCACAATGGCCATTGATTGGTTATTTATATGCTGACGAAGTCTATAAGGCCAAATATGATGTCTATCTGAAAGAAGTAACAGATGGCGCTTTTAATTCAACTACCATGCAGACCATTTACACCAATTATGCGGCTTTAATAGAGTCATATGCCACCACTGAAATTTCTGGACATACATTCTTGAATAGTAGCTCAGAATTTCAAACCGCAGTTAACCAGCTTAAATCACATGCAACGCAACGTGCTTCTGCCGTGAGTGCCTATTTAAGGTAGAACTATATCGAGATACTTTGGCTAAAGGTAATTCCGAAGCCCAATAGATTAAGAGGCGCAGATTTATGCGCCTCTTTACGTTTCACTTTACTTGAAAAGTTTGGTTTGAATTACCCTTTCAATCCCCCAGCCCCCTTGGCCAAGGGGGAGGCGGTAACCATAATTTCATCGTTTACAACTGTCTCCATTTGTGAAGCAAACCTTGCTTGAATCGCTTAGGAATACATTAGAGTAAAAACTTTCAACGCATGTTCAATCGAAGAGCTTTACCCCTTTAGAAAAGGGGACAGGGGGATTATTATCTCGTCCTGAAATAGGTTGATAGGTTTAACATTTAATCCTGGTATAAGTTAACAGCAGGATTTATGGACACAAGGACTCTGCCCGCTTGAAATAGCAGCTTATCTGTGTTTCTGAAAAAGACCTCTACGAGGTGACTTAACGCTGGCTAAGGCAGAAACTAATCATTTCTAGAGAATACAGAACAACTCAACGCCCTACTCCAAATCAGCCTCTTTGTTGGCTAGAATATCAATAAGGGATTTTATTTCTTCCAGTTTTTCGGTGTTACCCAGTTTTTCATGGGCGATGGAAAGATTACGCAATACTCGAGCAACCATATCGATATTGGTACAAGGCTCGTAATATTGATCTTTAGGTGTCAGTTTTAAGTTGGCCACGTAATCGTCAATTTCCTTTCTAGAGAAAATCAGTCCGCGGTTGAAAGCATTCACATAAAATTGAGTTTCTCCTTGCTTATAAGTAAGCACAAAGAGATTCGGTAAATTCACTCCGTATATCGGAAGCTTCAGCTTTTGAGCAACTAAAGCGTAAACAATACAAAGCGAAACTGGATTTCCTTTTTTGGTTTGAAGCACCACACTCATCATTGAGTTTCCGGGAGAATGGAAATTCTTAGTGTTCGCCCCAAACTTGAGTTTATTGAAAATGACTGAATTCAAGATTTTCACCTGATCAACAGGGTGAGCATCCGTTTTAAACTCTAACCAAGCTTCGTAATAAATTTGCTCTAACAGCTTTTTGAGGTCGCTATATTCTAAATCAGGGTACTGATAGGTGTTCACCAACCACATTCCTTCCAATAGGTCTTCGCCTCCCTTTTCTTTCCAAGCCTCAAGTTTTTCTCTCAATAGCTGAAACTGAAGAGAATGCACCAGTTCTTCTATTCTCTTTTGTACGGTAGGGTTAAAACTCCCCTCCCATTCAAATTCCAAATAGGGAATAATGTGCGTTCCGAGCGACTTGATCTTACCTTCTACATGATCAACCACTTCCGCGTCATCATCTTCCAGCAGAGAAATCAATGCTTTTAATTCTTTATTGGTCAGGTTTTCTGTTTCGTTCATTATCAGGTTTGAATGATCCCTACATTGAATTGTTCACGAATTGGTGCGTGGTTGGCCGCTTGAATTCCCTTGGCAATTACCTTTCTGGTGTCCAAAGGATCGATGATACCATCTACCCAAATTCTGGATGCGGCATAATACGGGCTCAGTTGCTCATTGTAGCTGTCCGTGATTTCTTCCAACAGTTTTTTCTCGGCCTCTGGTTCAATTATTTTGCCCTGTTTTTTCAAGGAAGCCACTTTAATCTGAAGCAATGTTTTAGCCGCTGCTGCTCCACTCATTACCGCCATTTGGGCCGTTGGCCAAGCGTAAATCAATCGTGGGTCATAGGCTTTTCCGCACATGGCATAGTTGCCTGCTCCATAAGAGTTCCCAATTAAGATCGTGAATTTTGGCACTACAGAATTGGCCATGGCATTTACCATTTTGGCTCCATCCTTAATAATGCCTCCGTGCTCTGCTCTGCTGCCCACCATAAAACCACTTACGTCCTGTAAAAAGACCAAAGGAATTTTACGCTGGTTGCAGTTCATGATAAATCGTGCTGACTTATCGGCTGAGTCGGAATAGATCACTCCGCCCATCTGCATTTCGCCCTTCTTCGACTTTACAATTAATCGCTGATTGGCCACGATTCCCACAGCCCAACCATCAATTCGAGCATAACAGCAAACAATAGATTTGCCATAGCCTTCTTTGTACTCATCAAACTCAGAATCATCGACTATGCGTTTGATGATTTCTTTGATCTCGTAAGGTTTTACCCTACTATCAGGCATAATGCCATACATTTCTTCTGGATTTTCCTTTGGCGCCTTAGGCTCTTTTCTATCAAAACCTGCTTTTTCGAAGTCTCCAATTTTATCGAAGACGCTCCGGATGTAATCTAGGCAAGCTTGATCGTTCGGAAACTTGTTATCGGTTACGCCTGATATTTCAGAATGGGTGGTTGCTCCACCCAGCGTTTCATTATCTATACTTTCGCCAATGGCGGCTTTCACTAAATAAGAACCCGCTAAGAATATGGATCCGGTTTTGTCTACAATGGCAGCTTCATCACTCATAATAGGCAAATAAGCACCTCCTGCAACGCAGCTGCCCATAATGGCCGCTACTTGAATAATGCCCATAGAGGACATTTTCGCATTATTTCTGAACTGTCTTCCGAAGTGCTCTTTGTCAGGGAAAATTTCGTCCTGCATAGGAAGAAACACACCAGCGCTGTCTACCAAATAGATGACTGGCAAGCGATTCTCCATGGCAATTTCTTGGGCGCGAAGGTTTTTCTTTGCGGTAATTGGAAACCAAGCACCCGCTTTCACTGTAGCATCATTCGCCACAATCATACAATCACGTCCGCTTACTATGCCAATACCTGTCACTACACCGCCAGAAGGGCAACCGCCTTCATCGGCATACATGCCATCTCCAGCAAAGGCTGCCACTTCTAAGAAGTCACTTCCTTCGTCAATCAGGTATTCAATTCTTTCGCGTACGGTGAGTTTGCCTTTCTTATGCTGGGATTCAATCTTTTTTTCGCCTCCACCCAATTTTACTGTCTTGAGTTTTTCTTCGAGCCTATACACCAATTGGCGCATGGTGTCATCGTTTTTATTGAATTCAATATCCATATGCAAGTGTTAGCCCGATAAGAACGGGAATATGTGTTATTACCTTTGATCTAAAGTAAACCCAAGATTAGTGATATCAAAAAAGATTTAATCGCTTAGGACTTTATTTTTTCTTCTTGTCTGCTGGAGGCCTGTTCTTTCTTCCGAAGATTGAAAAATGTACGTAGCGTTTAGGGTTCTCTCTCAGGTCTATGAACAAACTATCTAAATCAGTCATAGAACTATTGAGCGAATTGTACAATGAATCATTGGTCATGAGTTTTCCTAGTGTGCCTTCATTGGAGTTTAGTTTACTCATAAATTCTTGCGTACCCAATAAGACCGAGTCCATTCTCAGCAAGCGAGACTCCAAGTCTATCGCATTCAGCTTTTCACCCAAAGCGGTGTATTCATCCAATAGAGGCTTTATACCCCCCATTGCCGCTACAACGGAATCTGTAACATATTCAATTCGAAGATTGATTTGTTCCATACCAGAATTGAAAGTGCTGGCCATGTAGACCAAAGAATCAGAGAAGTGTTTGAAGTTGTCGATGGCCAAGGCAATGGTATCCGCCCTGGAAGCAAAAGGCTCCAATACATCGTTTATCTTTTTCACAACAGAGTTTAAGCTATTGGCAGCGGTAAGACCTTCTTCGGTAATCATTTCTGCAATGCCCCTGTCCATTTCACCACCCAAAAAATCACCATTCTCAAGGATTCTTGCACCATCAGGATTTAGAATCAGCTGTACTTCTAGCGCTCCCAGAATATCAGGCTTGGCCAATCTAGCCACAGTGCCTTCCTTCATTTTAATGGTGTTATCTATGGCGAGTGTCACCAATATTTCATTGTAATCCTCAGTGCTAAACTTGCGCTCCAGCACAGTGCCCACATTCAATCCATTAAGGATTACCCTGTCGCCTTTACTTAAGCCACTAATATTAGTATATGTAACGTAATAGGTGTTTAACGGGGAAAAGACATCGAGCCCCCTTAAATAGTTGAAACCTATATAGAGTGAGCCCAACATGAGCACCGCAAATAAACCGACCTTAAATTCTCTTCCCTTTGCCACTATCTATTTTGTTGATTCCAAATAGTCAATATAATCTCTTATTCCTCTAAAAATTGCCGAGGCTAAATATTCTTGCACTTCGGCCGAGCCAAGCTCTCTTTCCTCCTTTAGGTTGGTAAGATAGCCAAGTTCTATCAAAACACTAGGCATAGAAGTATTCCATAATACCCATATGCTTGACTGTTTCACCCCCCTACTCTTCCTTCCTGCCCTTTTAGAAAACTGATTTTCAACATTTTGCGCTAAGAGAATACTGTTTTCTTGATATGCTTCCTGCATAATAGAAAAAGCAATATTTACTTCAGGTGAAGTAGGATCAAAGCCCTGATACTTCTCTTTATAGTCTTCTTCCAACAAGATTACAGAGTTTTCTCTTTTGGCTACTTCAAAATTTCCACCCTCGTTCTTTACTCCCATTACATAAGTTTCGGTTCCATAAACCCCCTCATTGCCCGCAGGCATTGCATTGGCGTGGATAGAAACGAATAAATCAGCATCTGCGTCATTGGCCATGATGGCACGAACTTTGGGATGGCTGTAAACATCAGTTGTTCGAGTATAGATAACCTCAACATTGTCTAAAAGTTCATTTAAATACGCACCAACTTTCATGGATACGGCCAGTACAACATCTTTTTCGAGTAATTTTCCTCCTCGTGTACCGGAATCTTTTCCGCCATGCCCTGGGTCAATAACTACTTTAAATTTAGGTTTAACAGCCTGAGACACCCCTTGATATGGAGCAAAAACTATTAAAGCCAATGACAAAGCAAGGAGAGCAATTCTATTATTTTTTACTTTGGTTCGCATAGAAATGGTTATTAGAATACCTTTACACAAAAATCTGAATTTTTTCCATAAAGCGAAAAATCCTTTGGTCTCTGTTAAAAACATATCTTTCATATTAGTTTTACTACTCATGGCATTTGGCATGAGGGCCCAAGAAGGAAGTTTAAAGAATGATCCTGTAAAGATCAACCCCGCTCCGCTCGGCACCAGTCCAACAACAACCAGACCAGTTGGCACGGACACCCTCAAAATCAACAATAACGGCATTGAAATGACAATTTTGTACTATGCCGAAGATTCGATCATTACCAAAACTGCTACGAATGTAACGTACTTATATGGAAATGCTTACATAGAGTATGGTGATATTAAATTAGATGCTGCACAAATTATTATTGATCGAAATCAGAACGAGCTTATTGCCAAGGGTGTTCAAGACTCTACTGGTAGCTGGATAGGCCTACCCGTTTTTCAAGACCAGGGTGGGGTTTACGAAACACGAGGCATTCGCTATAATTTCGCTACCAACCGTGCAAAGATTACCGGGGTAGTTACCCAACAAGACGAGGGCTACGTTTCTGGAGAAGAGATCAAGAAAAATCAAGACGGAAGTGCATATATCAAAGGCGGTAAGTTCATTCCCTGTGCGGATCTTTTAGCCACTACCTTCATTAGAGCAGAGAAAATCAAGGTGATTCCTGGAGACAAAATCATTACCGGACCAGCACAATTATACATAGGAGATATCCCTACCATATTCGCATTGCCTTTTGCTTTTTTTCCAGATGTTAAAAGTGATGCACAGTCTGGTATTCTGTTTCCAAAATATGGTGAAGAAAGAGTGCGAGGGATTTTCTTACGTGAGGGCGGCTATTTCTTCGGCAATAACGAGTACATAAGAACTGCTCTTACTGGTGATTACTATTCAAAAGGTAGCTTCGGATTAAATGTGCGCTCTACTTATAAAAAACGCTATAAGTACAGTGGCAGCGTAGACATAAAGTACAGTAAGAGTAAGACCCCAGAAATTGAGGAAAACCCTTTGAACTCGAATGACTTTTGGGTTTCTATTTCCCATAGACCCGAATCCAGAACAAAAACGCGTTTTTCAGCGAGCATCAATGCCGGAACGAGTTCATACAATAACAACAACATTTCTACTGAGAACTTTCAGAACACCATCCGTTCAGAATTTCGTTCCAACTTGTCGCTGACAGGGAGTTTCGCTAACAACAAGTTCAGTTATGGGTTAAGTGCACGCCACTCTCAGAACATTCAAACGGATATTCTTGATGTGTCCCTCCCTGAATTCTCTTTGAATATGACAAGGGTAACGCCCTTTTCAACGGCCAAACAAGAGGCGCTAAAAAGACTTTCCTTCTCATGGGCCTTCAGTACATCCAATAAGATCACCAACTTGGTGAGACCCAATACAGCAGGGTTCGATATCTCTAACAGTACCGATGAGGCCGATACCATTGCCGTTACATTTGCCAAACTTCCCGAGCTGTTTGCGAATGCTCAAAACGGTGCAAGACACTCAATTCCAATATCAACTTCGTTTCCTTTGTTTAAAAACTTCAATGTTTCTCCTTCTGTTACTTTTCAGGAATTATGGTATTTAGAAGAATTGAACTACACTTATTTAGAAGATGAAAATGCAGTTCGAATCGATACATTAAATGGTTTCTCCAGGGCTTCTACCTATGGCACAAGTGTTAGTATTAACACTCAATTGTACGGCATCAAAAACTTCAAACCCAGTAGCAAGATTGAATCCATACGGCATATCATGACTCCTAGTCTAAGCTTCGGTTATAGCCCTGATTTTGGTCAGGAAAAGTATGGCTATTATAAAAACATACAAGTAGATACAACCTCAACAGGAGAACCTGTGTATCGCTTTCTATCTAAATACAACGGATTTGTTTATGGAAGCCCAACTTTAGGAGAATCAGCAAGCATTGGCTTCAGTGTAAATAACAAAGTAGAAATGAAAGTAAGAAGCGATACCGCCAAAGCGGAAAAGGTATCCATTCTTGAAAATTTATCTTTTTCTACCAGCTATAACTTCTTGGCCGACTCTTTCAACCTTTCAGATTACAGTATTAACGCCAGAACAAGCCTGTTCAAGAAAAAAATTGACCTCAGTGGAGGTTTGATTCTAGACCCTTACACCTACCTGACTACCAATGATGGCGAAGGGGATATGATTAGAAGAGTGGACGTAGTTGCGCTAACACAAGGGAAAGGAATTGGGAAGATAAGGAGCGGACGTTTTTCACTCAGTACCAACCTCAATTCTAAAGCGTCTACTAACAGACCCTCCGCTTCCAGTGGAGGTGGCGCTAGGGGTCTAGCTTCAATTGATGGAGGTGGCCTTGACAGTGGTTTTGGAAACGGAGCGGAAGATGGCTATGGGGCTTTAAACAATGGAGAAACAAACAATCAACAGCAGGTGCCTCAGTATTTTGACGACCCCAATGCCTACATTGATATTTCGGTGCCTTGGAACCTCAGGTTCAGCTATAATTACTCCTTTAATCAGTTCCTGAGCAATAATGAATTTACCACAACAACCAGACAATCTGTTAAAATGAGCGGAAACTTATCCCTCTCTGAAAAGTGGCAACTCACCTTTAATACGGGTTACGATTTACAGCTAAAAGAATTTACCCAAAGCTCCTTGGGCGTTTATCGCGACCTAGGTTGTTGGGAATTAAGTGGCAACTGGATTCCATTTGGTCGATTTACCTCCTACTCTATCGATATTCAAATTAAAGCTTCGGCCCTTAAGGATTTGAAACTAAGCCGCAGAAGAAGCTTCTTCGATAATTGATTTTTTAAGATGTTAGACCTTAGATAATAGAGGTTATACCAAAAGACAAACCGCCTTTCCGCCCTTGTTGGTGTTCTTCACCAACAAGCCTCCATTAGGTAGTCACTGAAAGATAGTTTTGATAAATTACCTAGGAGTTATGCGCTATGAATGTGGCGGATATATCACGTTATTAGTCAGCAAGAAAAAAATACATTTACATAGCCGCAGACGAGAACTGAACCAATAAAAACTTACGGATGAAACAAATCAGTCACTTAATCAAAGAAATTGTTCCTGTAATAATGGGGATCTTGATTGCTTTATTTATCAATAATTGGAATGAGGATAGAAAAGACAAAGAGTACCTAGATCAAATATTGTCCTCTATTGAAAAGGAATTAGAAGAAAGCAACACAGAGCTAAAACAAGTAATTCCAAGGCAATTAGCATCTATGGACACCATAGCGTCTTACTTTAATAATGACGCAGTCTCTTTATACAACATCATGATAAAAGGTAATGGCATTCAAATGCCAAGGATCAAGACTAATTCCTGGAATGCCCTTGCCAATTCTAGAATTGAATTAATAGAATATGAACAACTATCTGCATTGGCAGACATTGAAGAAAGAAAAGAAAATCTGACTCTCAGAATCGAAAAACAAATGGAGTTTATATTTCAAAACTTTGAAAAGGGGGATAGAAATAAAAAGATAATTCTCCACATGATGACTGATGATATTGTTAACGCAGAAAAAGAGTTACAATCTCAAATCGAAGAAATATTAAAAAAGTGAATCAGGCGAGAGTTTTTGACCAACCCAACAACGAAAGAGTAAAGCGCCCAACAGCAATTACAATCATTCGTATTTTAGGATTCACTGGAGTGGTACTTTCAATACCAATGATTTCCCCTGAGATCTCCGCCCTTGCTAGCCTTCCTCCCCAACAAGCCACCAATAGTTAGTCACTAAAAGGAAGTTTTGATAAATTACATGAGATATAAACGCCATAAATATGACGGGCACATAACGTTGTGGTGCATTTAAAAAAACCTGAATGAAAAGAACTCTTGAACAACAGCGAATTGAATTTGCCAATCAAAAATTTCTCGCCACACCTTTAGCGGGGCTAATTGTCTGGAC
Source organism: uncultured Roseivirga sp. (assembly GCA_963977345.1). Lineage (GTDB taxonomy): Bacteria > Bacteroidota > Bacteroidia > Cytophagales > Cyclobacteriaceae > Roseivirga. The sequence goes on along the minus strand of CAXBPM010000040.1, from coordinate 4,453 downwards.
CATCATTGGGTTTGCTGGAATATTTTTCTCAGACTTTATTTCAGTATGGACAATTTTCATTGGAACCGGAAGCATTGTCTACTTAGGATTATTCCTTTCAAAATTTACGGGTGAAAATTTCTTAGATAAAAGTAAACCCAAAAATGAGTTTGATACACTTTTCCTTTTTACCGCAGGACAAGCCATTCTAGTCTACTCAATAGCGATCCCCTTTTTCCTCGTTGACCATTCTTCTCTTCCAATGACTGTTGGAATTTTGACTGGATTAATGTGGCTGCCATTTTCGTGGATCATTAATCATTGGGTAGGAATTTTTCATACAGTCACAAGAACTGTATCAATTGTAGCCCTTTGGTATCTTTTACCAGAACATAGGTTTATAGCCATTCCATTCACAATTGTTCTGATATACATATTGACCTTATTGATTCTCAAAGCAAGAAAAAAAGAACACCACAACACCAACCAGAGCAAATGACGGCCAAAGAATTCATTGACACCTTGCAGATCATTAGCCATGAATACTCAGGAGCTATTCCTAAAAGGGAGATATTTTCTTTAGCAAAAGAATTTCAGCACATGCCAGTTGCTGAGGTAGTCAAATTACTAAAAGATGAAATCTATGATCACCGACTGAGTGCGGTATCTATACTAGATTGGAAGGCCAGAAATAAGAAAATCTCTGAGGGCGAGAAGCAAGATATCTATCTAGCTTATATTGAAAATCATAAATGGATTGATGATTGGGGAATGGTAGACAGGGCCGCGCCCTATGTAGTTGGAGGGTATTTATTTGATAAGGATAAAAAGGCATTGTATGACTTAGCAAAATCCCTAAATCCAATGGAAAGAAGAACTGCAATTGTATGTACTTACTACTTTATAAGAAAAAATGAAATAGATGACACATTCAAAATTGCGGAAATTCTAGCGAATGATTCAAACGAGTATGTCCAAAAAGCAGTGGGTAGTTGGATTAGAGAAGCAGGTAAAAGAAACGAAAATAAATTAAGAAGCTTTCTTAATGAGTTTGCTCAAACGCTACCAAGAATTACCTTAAGATATGCAATTGAGAAGTTTGATCCTGAGCTGCGAAAACATTATTTAGGGTTAAAAAATGATCAATAAAACCCCATTACTTTACTGCGCATTTTTTCTGGAAGTTTTGATAAATTACGTGAACTATATACGTCAGGAATGGGGTGGATATGTAATGTTCAAAAAACGCTTGTAATACAATGAAACAATTAAAAAACATTTATTTCATTCCTCTATTGTTATGGGTTAATAGTATGACTGCTCAGACTATTGATTCGAAAGTTGTCTTTTATAACTACAATGAGTTCAATTCTAGAATAACTAACATATTTAGTTCTGACACCTTAATTGTTTCGCTGAAAAACATTGGAAATAGCATTCATTCATATCAATCAACTGGATACCTTGACATCAGCCTTCAAGTTAACACTGAAACCAAAGCCGCGAGATATGAAAATGGTTTTTACGATGAGAATGGATATGATGAAAAATCAAGAAAATCAATCAGGGACGCATTCGAGGTCAGATATGTTGATAATAAGATTTTTGAATATAATGATTACAAATACTTTGTTTATCGCTTATTGGTTACAAACAAAAAAGTTAATGACTGTGACTTTCTCGTGTTTTGGTCAAAAGATTACGGAATTCTAATGCAGAAGGATTTGCATGTAGATGGGTTAATCCGATTTGATAATGTTAGTGATGAGCAAAAAAATATTATGATTCGACATTTGTCCTACTTCATCTTCAGTGATAATAACTTCGGTTACTTGAAGGATTGGGGAAAATATTGACAAATAAAAACACCGCTTACAACAAGCCACCAATAGTTATTCGCTGAAAAGAATTTTTTGATAAATTACATGATATATATGCCAGAGATGTGGTGGATATATAACGTTATCAGCCATACTGCTACTCGAAATAAATCAATTCAAAATTAAAAGATGGGATTAGACTGGAAACCTATGAACAAACCTCACAATGGGTTTGAGGATGAATATGAGCGAATTTTCAAAATTCTAACTGGAGAGGTAAAACAAAACATCAGTCTGATTAACAAGCTGAAAGGTAAAAGAGAGCTAAGTCAAGAAGAACTTTTAGAACGATTTCTATCCATTTCTACAACTGCCTACGAAACGCTTAATGCCCCTCAAGTCGGTTTGAATGAAGCGGCAACGAAATGGGCTGAAGATAAATTTGAAAGTCAAGAGGATAAGTCATTGACGCTTGAAGAATTCATGAATCAAATGAATGGATATTATGTCCTAGACTTAGTTCCTGAATGTGACGGATTGCCGATGTACATTACAATGCATGATGAAGCGCATGTATTTAGAGCAGAATTTCTGAATGACTGTCAAGAAATCATTGGCAAAGAACTTCATGATGAAGCATACGAATCCAAGTTGGCTCATGAAACCAAGAATTATGCGAATAGGTTAATGGAGGTAGCAAAGAAGTACGCCAATGATAACAATTGCCCTGAACTTATAAACATTCGCAAACCACCACAATCTGATGAGGATTCTCCAGAGAGTAAAGCCCATATTCTCTTTTCGGCAGGAAAATGGTTGAAATACTGGAGTGAAAAGGGGCATGGAATGGAAGCCGATTTTTAAAAATATGATAAAAACACAGAGCCATTCCCCGCCATTCTTAATGTTCTTCACCAACATGCCACCAATAGTTAAACGCTGAAAAGAAGTTTTGATAAATTACATGAGATATATGCGCCATAAGTGTAGCGCATATATAAAGTCAGGCAACATTTGAAATGAGCATTTTCAGCAGAAAGACAACAAAGAAACATATTGAACAATTTGGACTAAAAGTTGCTGAATTGTTGGAGTCTGAAATGCCTCAAATTAAAATTGCAATCGGACTTTCTAAAATTTATGGAATCAGTTTTATGCACGAGCCAAAAGGAATTTATATTTCTCGTGGATACAAACCGAAAGAGTTTGAAATCATAAACAGAAATCATAAAACTTGCTTCAACTTGACTGGAATTTCTGTTCAAAACAAAAAGGCAAATCTTTATCAGCCAATTAAATTATACTATCAATCTGACGGTTTGACCAAAATTGAAACTGACAACCCTGAGTATTTTCATAAGGTATTTGACCTTAACCGAATTCAGAAAAGTAAAATAGAACTTGAGCACCTGAAAACCGGAACCCCTGACCAAAAACGGCTGAAAAAAATATTGAATTCACTATCCAAAGAGCAAATTGATCTTTTAGAACTGGACTATGCCTTTGAAATCGAGTTTGAAGAAAAGCTGTTCTATACAATTCTAGATATGGAGGACGGAAATTATGTGGCTGTAGATAAAACAGGAAAAGTATATCGATTAAACCACGATCACGAAGCAAGAGTGAAATTGATAGCTAATAAACCGACTGATTTTTTCAAAATATACAGTGGACATAAAAGCGAACTGGAAAAGTTAATGCATAAGTAAAAAACGTTATCTAACATCACTTATATAAACTGTTACCAAAGCTCAAAAAACCAATTAAACTTAACTCATTGAGAGACACCAAAAAAAGCCATTCTACTTTCGCAAAATGGCTTTCTGTATTTTTAGATTGGGTTAAATATTACTTTAACCAGCCTTCAATTTCTTCTAAGCTAGCCGCTGCAACCTCTTGAAGTTTGAGCTTCTTTCTCATGCCGCCCATATCGTTGAGCAGTTTTGAAGCCGTTTGTTCTTTGAGTTGCGCAATGGTATTGATGTTCAGTTTTCTAAGAATTTGAACCAGTTCTAATCGAACGCCTTCTTTTACAAACTCTTCATCCGTAGCCATTTTGGCTTTCTTCTCTGGTTTCATTTGAGGGAAGAACAACACATCTTGAATAGACTTTGAGTTGGTCATAATCATCGACAAACGATCGATACCAATGCCCAAACCAGCGGTTGGCGGCATGCCGTATTCCAAGGCACGAAGAAAATCTTCATCCAAGGTCATGGCTTCGTCATCTCCTCTTTTGCCCAATTCCAGCTGCTCTTCAAAACGTTCTCTTTGATCGATTGGATCGTTCAACTCAGAGAATGCATTACAGATTTCTTTTCCGTTACAAATCGCTTCGAAACGTTCTACCAAACCTTCTTTAGTGCGGTGCTTTTTCGCCAATGGCGACATTTCCACCGGGTAATCCGTGATGTAAGTCGGCTGAATTAATTTATGCTCGCAGTGCTCACCAAAAATTTCATCAATGAGTTTTCCTTTGCCCATCGATTCATCATTCGGCACTTTTAGTTTTTTGGCTGTTTCTCTTAGTTCAGCCTCATCCATTTCAGAAATATCAACTCCTGTAAAATGCTCAATGGCCTCAAACATGGTGTAACGCTTCCAAGGACGTTGGAAATCAATTACGTTTTCGCCCACCTGAACTTTAGTCGTTC
>CAXBPM010000039.1:0-14976 GCA_963977345.1 uncultured Roseivirga sp. | reverse complement strand
GGTACTTTGTTCCATACCTTAAAAGTAGACCAAGCAAATGTGCCAATGACCACCATAAACATTACACCTACCAATGCGGCAATAGGCACCATTTCAATGTATTCGGAAGCAAAAAGGATAAAGCCTAACAGAGCCAATGCGGCTACAACGCCAGAAAGACGACCTCTACCGCCAGATTTTACATTGATAATACTTTGACCGATCATGGCGCAACCGCCCATTCCACCAAAGAATCCATTGACCAAGTTGCCCAAACCTTGCGCTACCGATTCACGGTTTCCGCTTCCACGGGTTTCAGTCAGTTCATCCAAAAGGTTAAGTGTCATCAAGGACTCAATCAAACCAATGGCGGCTAAGATGATCGCGTAGGGTAAAATAAATGCTAGCGTGTCCCAGTTTAGGTCGATTACCGGCACATTAAAAGAAGGAAGTCCGGCTTTAATACCATCGCCTCCACCTGCTTGAATAAAGCTTTTCACCGTTTCGGTTTCTACTCCCCCAAAAATCACAATGAGCGAAACCACCACAATGGCTACTAGTGCCCCTGGAATATTTTTATTGATTTTAGGAAGGAACACCATTATGGCCATGGTCAATAGCGTCAGGCCAAGCATAATAAGTAAAGAAGAACCTGTAAGCCATTCTCCACCAATTTTGAACATGCCCAATTGCGACATGAAAATCACAATTGCCAAGCCGTTCACAAAGCCCATCATTACCGAATGAGGTACCATTCTGATGAACTTGCCTAGCTTTAGAAAGCCCGCAGACATTTGAATAATGCCTGTTAGGATCAAAGTAGCAAACAAGAACTGCAATCCTTGCCCATCTCCCATAAGCTCCCCCTCTGCCACCAAAGAAACCATCACTACGGCCAAAGCACCAGTAGCGCCTGAAATCATTCCGGGTCTTCCACCAAAAATGGAAGTAATTATGCCCATCATAAAGGCACCATAAAGTCCAACTATTGGGGAAATCCCAGCCACAAAAGAAAATGCAACGGCCTCGGGCACAAGGGCCAAAGCCACCGTTAAGCCTGAAAAAATATCGCTTTTGGCGCTGATCCTGTTTTTATCAACAATTGAGAAGGTCTCTCTAAAATTCATAATCGTTTTTCTAATAGGGCTGCAAAGGTAAGGCATTTCAATGGAACCGAAAGAACACATAAACAAGACATGTCAAAAACCTATATCGCAACCTATAATTTCAAGCCCCATAAATTTCGTACTACCCGAGTAATACAACTCAAATTAGTCGCAAAACAGACAGTCAGCGAATTTATTCACCTATTATATAAGCCAACACCAGTTTTATTATAGAATTATGGATGTAGCAAAATAAGGGTGATACGCCTTTAAGATGTGTTCATAAAGATATATTTCATTTTACTAAAACAAGCTTTATGAAAAAACTACTATTCGTATTCTTTGTATTAGGGTGTTTCTCCGTGAATTCAGCCCTAGCACAAAACAGAACGATAACAGGAAAGGTGACGGCCTCCGATGATGGATTGCCTTTACCGCAGGTTTCGATTAATATTAAGGGCACTCAGATTGGAGTGGCTTCAGACGTTGATGGTAATTATTCAATAGAAGTACCATCAACAGCAACGGTTTTGGTTTACAGATTCCTTGGTTACATCACCAGAGAAATAGCCATTGGAAACCAGACTTCCATAAACGTATTCTTAGACCCAGACGTCACAGCTTTACAAGAAGTACTGGTTGTAGGTTTCGGTACACAATCCAAAAGGAATTTAACGGACAATATTGCCAAGCTCGATGCAAAACAACTGAAAGACCTTCCTACAGCAGGTTTTCAAAATGCCTTTGCAGGCCAAACCGCGGGGGTTTCTATTCAGCAAACCAACGGTAAAGTAGATGGAGCTACTCGTGTAAGGGTAAGAGGAGTTTCATCCATATCATCCAGCACCGAACCTTTGTATGTAATAGACGGTGTTCCAATTACTAACAATAATGAATCAACCAATGGGGCTGCCGTAAACCCCTTGCTTTCCATCAATCCAAATGACATTCAGTCTGTCCAAGTTTTGAAAGACGCCTCTTCCGCAGCCATTTATGGTGCAAGAGGTAGCAATGGTGTAATTTTGATTACTACCAAACGTGGAGAAAGTGGACGTGCCAAAATTACCCTCAACTTATCTAATGGAATGAGCCGAGAAACTAATCGTAGAGATTGGCTAAACAGGGCTGAATATATTGAGCTCTTCCGAGAAGCCAATGCCAATTCGGGAGGGTCTGATGCTGATATTGAAGGAGACTTCGATTTTCTGGCAGGCAACACCGACTGGAGAACAGGTGAAGTAGATACTGATTGGCAAGACCTTGTTTTTGTTGATGGATACAATAGAAACTCCGATGTATCAATAAGCGGTGGTGACGACAATACGAGATTCTTTTTCTCAGGAGGATATACTGACATTCGAGGTATAATTCGGGGTAATGACCTGGAAAGAATCTCCTCTAGAATGAACATCGACCATAAGTTCAATGATAAGCTTAGTGTTGGAATGGGACTGTCAATCTCTAGGTCTACAATTGACCGTCTTTCAAATGACAACGCCTTTGCTACCCCACTTCAAGCAATTGCCCAGTCGCCTTTGTCGCCAGCATACAATGCCGATGGTACACCCAACCCAAATACTTTGTACTACAACTTCTTAATTGAAGATGAAGACGCTAGTTACTTGACTTCGGTTTGGAGAACATTGGCCAATGTAAATTTAAAATATAGCGTACTCCCTTCATTAGACTTTATTTCAGAGGCTGGTTATGATTTGTTCTCTCAATCAGAAGATAGATTTTGGGGAAGATCCACCGAAACGGGTGAGTCAGTTGGTGGACAAGGTTTTGTTAGCTCAGTAAGAACTGAAAACCTAAACCTGAATAACTACTTAAATTACGGTAAGGATTTAGCGGCAGACCATTACTTAGAAGTAACTGCTGGTTTCAATTACCAGACATCTGCTAGAAAATACCAAAGTGTCACCGGTACTAACTTTGCATCAGACGATTTGCAGACCCTTGCCAGTGCAGGCACAATTACAGCAGGCACCTCTGATCTAACTGAATTTGCATTTCTATCTTACTTCGGTAGGGCCAATTATGCTTTTAGAGATAAATACCTTGTAAAGCTAAGTGCACGTTATGATGGTTCTTCTAGATTTGGAGCAAACAATCGTTATGGATTTTTCCCTGCTGCTTCAGTAGGTTGGATTGTCTCTCAAGAAGAATTCCTTAGTGGAATTAACAAATTATCTTTCCTAAAACTAAGGGCAAGTTATGGTGAAACGGGAAATGCCGAAATTGGAAATTTTGCCAGTTTAGGCCTTTTCGGTACCGAAGCTTATCGTGGTGAACCAGGTCTTAAGCCAACTCAGTTGGGCAATGAAGACTTAAAATGGGAAAGAACCAATCAATTAGATATTGGAGTTGAATTCGGGTTCCTTGAAAACAAAATTTCGGGAGAAATAGATTATTACTCTAAAGAAACCAATGATCTATTGCTTGCACAACCCTTACCTAGTAACTCGGGTTTTACTTCTATCCTTAAAAACGTTGGTAGCTTAACCAATAAAGGTTTTGAATTCTTATTGAATACCAAGAATATCAACACTAACAATTTTACTTGGGGAACAAGTTTGAATTTCTTCACCAATAAAAATGAAGTGACAAAGTTACCTGGTGGTGATATCATTTCAGGAAGGAACATTGTACGAGAAGGAGAATCATTAGCCTCGTTCTATATAGTAGAATTTGGCGGTGTGGATCAGGCAAACGGAGATGCACTATTTGTGAAGAATACTGAAAACCCAGACGGAAGCATTGATAGAAGCACTACGAATGATTTCTCAGAAGCTTCAAGAATTATTGCTGGACAAGCATTTCCTAAATGGGAAGGCGGTATTACCAATAGTTTTACTTACAATAATTTTGATCTTGGCTTTACATTTCAATTTGTAAATGGACATTCTATTTATAATAGCGGGGGTCGTTTTCAGGCAGCAAGTGGTGACTTCTACGATAACCAAGATGTTAACGAACTTAACAGATGGCAGAACCCTGGCGATGTAACCGATGTACCACAAGCCAGGCTTTTTGGAGGGAACGGAACCCAACACTCTACAAGATATCTACAAGAGGCTTCATATGTAAGGCTACGAACTGTGACACTAGGTTATAACGTACCACAATCCACCGTAGATAAAATTGGGATGAGCAGAGTCCGTGTTTATTTCTCAGGCTTTAACCTTCTGACTTTTACAGATTACACTGGTTATGACCCTGAGTCAACAGCCGATTTCAATAGCGGTTTCTCCAATAACATTGCATTAGGTCAGGCTTTCTATTCTGCACCTCAAGCAAAGACCTATACTTTCGGTATAAACCTTGAATTCTAAATTTGAAATAATGAAAAATAATATAAAATCATTGTTAGTATTGATTGGCATTACCGCATTTACGGTAGGCTGTCAGGATGCGCTGGATATAAAACCAGCACAAAGTTTATCAATAGATCAGGCACTTTCAACACCAGCAAACGTTCAAGCAATCCTTTTAGGGGCATATGATGATGCCGGACAAACGGGAAGTTATGGAGGCAACTTAAATTTGGCTTCTGAGCTCTTAGGCACCACTAATGAGGTAGACTGGCAAGGCACATTTCTTCAGCCTAGACAGTTTTTTCAGAAAAACATCACCATAGACAACAGTTTTGTTGGTGGTTCGTGGACAAACGCCTATCAAATTATAAACTTGGCAAACGTTGTAATTGAAAACTCTAGCATTTTTACTGATGCTGATGAAAAAGACAGAGTAGAAGGAGAAGCCCAGTTCTTAAGAGGAATGGCCTATTTTGACTTGGCTAGATTCTTTGGTTCTACCTATGTAGCAGGGCAAGTGAATTCTCAATTAGCTGTACCCCTATCCTTGGAAGCCATTTTGAGCACCGAGGGTCATGACTTTGCAGTGCCCAGAAATACAGTGGAAGAAGTGTATGCACAAGCGGTTACTGACCTGGAAAGTGCTGCTGGAAAACTGCCTGATTCTAATAGTTATTTAGCTACTTCAAATGCAGCAAATGCGCTTCTGGCTAGAGTCTATCTTCAAATGGGCAATTTTGTAGCGGCTCGTGATAAAGCAAATTCGGTAATTAGTTCTGGAGATTTCTCCTTGACAACAAGCTATGCGGATGCTTTTAATAACGGTTCGAATAGTTCGGAAGATATCTTTGCATGGCAAGTGACTGATCAGGATGGAACCAATGGAATGAATACCTATTGGGCCACAAGAACATATGGGGGCAGAGGCGATATACCTGTTCAACTCGCTTTCCGAAACACCTTTGATGCAGCCGATGAACGTGGAGATTTCTATTACACTCAATCCAATGGCACATTCTCATTAAAATGGCAAAATCAATTTGCGAATGTGATCTACATTAGATTGGCAGAGATGTATTTAATTAGGGCAGAAGCGAATTTCAGGTTGAATACTTCTATTGGAGCAACTCCTACTGCAGATATTAACCGAATTCGGAATAGAGCTGGCTTAACGGGCCTTCTAAATGATTTCGACCCAATTCTCAATCCAATTACTCTTCAAGACATTTTGGATGAAAGAAAAAAGGAGTTAGCCTTTGAAGGTCATTTATTACATGACATTAAAAGATTAGGGCTGACAGCGGGTGGGAAAAACTTCAATGACCCCTTACTTGTTTTCCCTATTCCACAAGCAGAGCTTGACGCTAACCCTAACTTGGTTCAGAATACTGGCTATAATAATTAATCAATACCCCATTCATAATTGTTAAAGGGTGTTTCTAATGAGACACCTTTTTTTCTGCCCTTTTTCAAATAGAGTATGGCTGAATTTTCACTTTGTAGAACATAATTCACAGAATGAAATTATCTTCGCGCATGGCAAAATTCAGGGGGAAAAGAAAAGTACTAGAACAAGTTAGAATCGAAGGCATTGCAGCAGAAGGAAAGTGCATTGCCCGTGTAAACGATGAAGTGCTTTTTGTAGAAGGCGTTGCGCCCGGTGATGTGGTCGATGTACTCGTGACCAGAAAGAAAAAGAACTTTATGGAAGGTAAGCCCCTTACTTTTCATGAATATTCAAAAGACAGAGTAGAACCATTCTGCAAGCACTTTGGCGTTTGTGGTGGCTGTAAATGGCAACACATTCCGTATGACATTCAGCTAAAATACAAGCACCAGCAGGTGATTGACAATTTAGAGCGTATTGGTAAAATTCCTTTGCCTGAAATCAGCCCAATTTTAGGCTCTTCAAAAATCAAGTACTACCGAAACAAGCTGGAATACACCTTTTCGAACTGGAAATGGCTTACAAAAGAAGAAATTGCTACTGGCGAAGATGCAGACCGAAGGGCTTTAGGCTTCCATGTTCCGGGCAGTTTTGATAAAATATTGGACATTGAAACTTGTTATCATCAGCCTGATCCTTCTAATGAAATTAGACTTTCGGTAAGAAATTATTGCCTTGAAAACGACTTGCCTTTCTTCGATTTAAAAAGAAGAACTGGAAACCTCAGAAACCTGATCATTAGAAATTCATCGCTGGATCAATGGATGGTCATTGTTCAATTTGCCATGGAGCATGAAAAGAACATGGGGTTAATGGAACACATCAAAACCGCCTTCCCTCATATTCATTCCCTACAATACGTGATCAACGACAAGGGCAACGAAACTTTCCACGACTTGGAGGTAGTACTTTATTATGGTGAAGCCCACATTACCGAAGCCATGGAAGACGTAAGATTCAGGGTTGGGCCAAAATCGTTTTACCAAACCAACGCCTCTCAGGCTTATGAGCTCTACAAAATCGCCAGAGACTATGCTGATTTAAAGGGTGATGAAGTAGTCTATGACTTATATACCGGCACGGGCACCATTGCCAACTTTATCGCCAAAGACGCTAAAAAAGTAATCGGTTTAGAATATGTAGAAGCGGCCATTGAAGACGCCAAATTGAATTCAGAAATCAATGGAGTAACGAACACCGAATTCTACGCTGGCGACATGAGAGAATTACTGAATGACGACTTTATGTCTAATCATGACAAACCTGATGTGATCATCACCGACCCTCCACGCGCAGGAATGCATGAAGATGTAATTGGAATGCTGCTCAAAATTGAGGCTAAAAAGATTGTCTATGTTAGTTGCAACCCCGCCACACAAGCGCGCGATTTGGCTTTGCTTGATGCAAAATACAGTGTCAAAAAAGTGCAGCCAGTAGATATGTTTCCACAGACACACCATGTGGAGAATGTGGTTTTGTTGACTCTTAAATAAGCCTCTTTATCAACGATCTATTTATTCAAGTTTGGATTGGTAGTATGTGAGACCAATTTATAAATTACCAAACGCCATTAATTCTTGAATAAGGTTTCCCTGATAGAGACCTATCATAAGGAATTAAAAACCAAAAAACACAAGCATCTGAACCTAGGTAATACGATGGCGCCAGCCATGGAAGCCTAAATGTATGGGTATTGTAGATCCGTTTTGGCAAAAAATTAAAATTCAACGAACCCAAACCTTAAGTTTCAAGGTCTTCTAGCTGACTCCATCAACAATAATCATTTAAGTATTTGCTTAAATAATGAAACCAACCTATTATCTTGGCGTTTAAGAAATTGCTTAAAAGATTAAGTTATGGTTGAAAGTTGTATAAGAGTATTGGCTGACCCTGTTCAAATCAGGGATTGCAAAGCCAGAATTGAAGAAATCAAAAATCCGATCACAGATATATCCAGAATACTGAATTTATCTGGGAATGAAGTCCGTTTGAAAATTCTTTTCCTATTGCGCTCTGAAGAAAAGATGTGCCCTTGTGATTTGAGTGATGTTTTAGGCATGACCGTACCGGCCATTTCTCAACACTTGAGAAAACTCAAAGATGGTGGGCTTGTCAAGGATAATAAAGTAGGCCAGACCGTTTTCTATGAACTGGTAAAGTCAAAAACCACTTTGCTTCAACCAATATTAGAATTATTAATACAAGAAAATAAAAAGGAGGTAATAAAATGAGTAATACTAAATCACAAAGCAAAGCGGCCAGTGCCGGACTTTTGACAGCAGTAGTTTCTTCATTATGCTGCATCACACCAGTGATTGCCGTGATATCAGGTACAAGTGGCATAGCCGCCACTTTTTCCTGGATGGAACCAATAAGGCCCTATTTAATTGGTTTAACAGTGCTGGTTTTGGCCTTTGCTTGGTACCAGAAGTTGAAACCACGAACTGCTGAAGAGATAGCATGTGCATGCGAAGAGGATGAAAAGCCCTCTTTCTGGCAATCAAGGAAGTTTTTGATGATAGTAACTGCTTTTTCAGCACTAATGCTCTCATTCCCTAGTTATTCACACGTCTTCTACCCAGATAATTCAAAAGAAGTGGTGTTGACTTCGACTTCTCAAATTCAGTCAGTAAACTTTGAAATTCAAGGGATGACCTGTACTGGCTGTGAGGAACATGTGAAGCATGCTGTCAATGATATGGAGGGGATTATTGAGACCACTGCGTCTTACGAAACCAGCAAGGCACAGGTCAAGTTTGACGCCAGCAAAATATCCAAAGAAGCAATTATCGAAGCCATAAACAAAACTGGCTATACTGTTATTAAACAACCTTAATCGGACTAGCAATGCAAAAGGAAATCACACTACAATCTGTAATTACATGCCCTAACTGTGGGCATTCAAAAGAAGAAACAATGCCCACCGACTCGTGCCAATTCTTTTATGAATGTGAGAGTTGCAAAACAGTGCTAAAGCCTCTTAATGGTGACTGCTGTGTTTATTGCTCTCATGGCACTAACGCATGTCCCCCAATTCAGGAAAATGGAAAGAGTGGCTGGTGCAGCTAAGAACTAATCACTTTAACTAATTATTATGAATCAAGAATTCGATGTACTCGTGATTGGCTCAGGAATGGCGGGAATGACCATAGCCAACAAGTGCGCCAAAAAAGGACTAAAGACTGCCGTTACTGACTCTAGACCATACGGGGGGACCTGCGCGCTGCGCGGATGTGACCCTAAGAAAATCCTTATTGGAGCCGCTGAGATTATAGATAGAGCTCATAAAATGAAGGGATTAGGATTGTCTGGTAATCAGCAAATCGACTGGCCTGCACTAATGACCTTTAAAAATGAGTTTGTTTCCAAAATGCCAGTCAATGTGGAGCTTGGGTATAAAAAATCCGGAGTCACTATGTTCCATGGCGCTGCCGAGTTCAAATCTCCAAATAGCGTTCTTATTGGCGATGATTTATTGACAGCTAAAAATATTGTGGTTTCTACAGGTGCGAGGCCTGTAAACCTCAATATCCCTGGTGGTGATATCCCGATAGATAGCACAGGTTTTTTGGATTTAGCAGCCCTTCCAAAACATATCACTTTTATAGGAGGTGGTTATATCGCTATGGAGTTTGCTCACTTGGCAGCTAGGGCAGGCAGTAAGGTTACTATCTTTCATCGTGGTAAAAGGCCTCTAGAAAGTTTTGACCCTGACATGGTTGATCACTTGGTCGAGGCTACCAAAGCACTCGGTATCGAGTTACACCTTGAAACAGAAGTGATCGCCATTGAAAAAAAAGATTCGGGTTTTTCGGTCGCTGCAAAGAAAAATGGTATTAAAAAATCATTTTCAACCGACCTTGTTGTAAATGCGGCTGGCAGAGTGCCAGAACTGGATGGGCTGAACCTTGAAGCTGCTGGAATTGCATACTCTCAAAAAGGGATTGAGGTTAACGGATATCTTCAAAGCACAAGCAATTTGAATGTCTATGCTGCCGGAGATGCAGCGGCCAGCCCAGGGCTTAATCTTACTCCAATTGCCGTAATGGAAGGGCATGCTGTAGCGGCCAACATCATTAGAGGGAATTCTAAGACACCCGATTATCTTGAAATGCCGAGTGCTGTTTTTACGCTACCAACATTGTCTTCGGTGGGATTGACAGAGGAACGAGCCCGAGAAAAAGGGATTGCCTATCAGGTGAAATCTGGAAATGCTGTCAATTGGTATAACGCCAAAAGAATCAATGAACCAACATATGCTTTTAAAGTTTTATCCGATAGTGACGGGCATATTCTTGGCGCACATTTAATTGGGCCTCATGCGGAAGAGACCATTAATCTTTTTGCAATGGCCATAAAGGCAAAATTGAAAACAGAAGACATCCGAAATATGATTTATGCTTACCCTTCAATGGGGTCAGACATTGGCTCAATGGTATAGCTGTTTTAAACCCTAAGATTATGAAGAAATTTTATACGTTATTAATCATCTTGATTTTAATCTCCAGCTGTTCATCAGGCACAACCGATAATCAACTAGCAACAGCAGCACCAGAGGCGAGAAAGACAGTAGACCTTCCTCAATCCCCTAGTCCTGCTGCTACTGTACAACAGACGGTAGGAAGATCTATGGTTACCATTGACTATTCTCGCCCGAGTGTTATCTCACCAGATGGTGTTGACCGGACAGGCAAGATTTGGGGTAGGCAAGTACCTTATGAGATGAACTTCCGTCCGGCCATGGGAGGAGGAGAACCACGTCCGTGGCGAGCAGGGGCTAATGAGAACACCACCATTGAGTTTTCTCATGATGCAACTATTGAAGGGCAACCTATCTCGGCAGGAAAATATGGTATTCACATGCTCATTCATGAGAATGGGAAAGTCACCATTATCTTTTCAAATGTTTCAGACGCTTGGGGAAGCTTCTCATACGAAGAATCAAATGATGCTTTAAGAGTTGAAGTTCAATCCGAAGTAATATCAAATACAGAAAGGCTGGTTTACTCTTTTCAAGAGGTTAGCGAAACCACCACCAAAGTTGTGCTGGATTGGGAGAAGAAACGTATTCCATTCACAGTTGGCTTTGACACACATGGAATGGTGATGACAGATTTAAGCGCATACTTATCCGATACAACTGGATTAACCTGGAGAGACTATAACAGAGCGGCAGCTTATGCAGCTACAAATAGCGTAAACCTTTCTGATGGAATGAGTTGGATTGAAAAATCATTGGCCATGGAAACCAATTACACCAACCTGAGCACAAAAGCTGATTTGCTTTCCGCACAAGGTAAAACTGCGGAAGCTTCTGATTTGAAAAACAATGCATTGGAGCTATCGACTACCACGGCTGACAATTACTATTCACATGGCACTCGATTAATAACAATGGGGCAACTTGAAGAAGCCATGACTATTTTCAATAGACAAAATGAACGTTGGCCAGACCATTGGCTCACGGCTCACGGGTATGGAAGGATTTATTCCGCCATAGGCGACTATAATAAGGCGCTGTCCTATGAACAAGTAGCCCTAACTAAAGCACCTCAAGCCAACAAAGGCTTTGTAGAAGGTGCTATTGAGCAATTGAAGGCTGGCAAAGATTTTAATTAAATAGAAGAGTCAGGCGAAGGAAAATTTCATTTATAAAGTAATGAGGGCCTTAGCTTTAAACTTTATGCAGAAGCCAAATCCTTTTCACATTCGAAAGTCTTAAGATGATATTATGGTTCAGCATTAGCTTTCTTGTTTTTTATGTAATAGTTCAGCAACAGGTAGCGTAGTTGCTTGAATACTGGGTAAACCCCACAAAACAAGACCAGATTAGGTCAGGTAAGCAGCAGAATCACTGTTGAGATTGCGCTTTTTGATTATTTCCTTTTTTGAGGCGCTTCAAGTATTGTTAAGTCTTTTTTGACTTAGTCGAATATGTCCATATTTGCTATATTGTTCCTTTAGGGAAGGAGAAAGCAATGAATCTAAGCCTAAGCAATAAACAAGAAAAATATATCGCCTCCCAAATTAAGAAAGGTTGGGAAGCACCTGTCAATGAGTATGGCGTTCAAGACATTATCAGAGCCAAAACAGATTAGACAAAACACCTCCCCTCCTTAAGTCTCAACTTACCCTTTCACCCAAGTAAAACCCACCACAAAATTATTTTTTATTAAAAACAGAAACATATATAAAAAACTGCCGTACTTTTATTTAATATTAAAAATAGAAACTAATAGAAATATGAAAGGCTACTTAGGCGAATTCGAAGAGCTTGTTCTGCTTACCATCGCCCACCTTGGTGAGGAGGCCTATGGAGTTGCTATCCTTGAAAATATTGCAATAAGAGCAAATAGGACACTAAGTCTTGGTGCGCTCCATTCTACACTCACCCGCCTAGAAGAAAAAGGACTTATCACTTCCTACTTGGGCGAACCCACTGCCACACGCGGTGGTAGACGAAAGCGTTACTTTGAACTTCAACAGAAAGCCATCATCTCACTCAATGACATGAAGTCCTTAAGAGATGAGCTTTGGTCGGTGTCCAAAATTAACCTTTCACTTAAATGAATAAACCTCCACAATTAGCAGAAAAAATCTTCACAGCACTATGCGGTCAGGCAGCTGTTGAAGACTTACTGGGAGATTTAGAAGAGCTCTATCAGATCAATGCTGTGGAGCACGGAAAAGGCCATGCCAAGTGTTTCTATTGGTTACAAATGATAAGGCTGTCCTTTTCCTATGCGATTACAAAAAGGAAAAACCAACACAAAAATTCTCAACCACAAAACAACAACTTCATTGCCATGCTCAAAAGCTACTTTAAAATATCGTTTCGAAACATTATCAAACAGAAGACTTTTACCTTTTTAAGTGTATTTGGCTTGGCATTAGGCATGTCCATTGCGCTTTTGGCCCTCACCATGATGGTCGAACTTAAGCAGTTCGATAAATTTCATAAGGATTCCTCAAAAATCTACCGAGTCACCACTGAGGTGACTGGCTTGGAAAGCACCAGCCGATATGCATCTATACCCAGTGCATTGGCCTACCTCTGTGATGACGCCCTCCCCTCGATCACCAATAAGGTTCATATTAACGATAAGTTCTTTCCTTCAGTAAAAACTACCGGAGATCCATTCAGGCTATCAGGTTATTTGACAGGGCCCGCGTTCCTTGATATGTTCTCGTTTCCCTTAATAGAAGGAAATAAAAGTGCCCTAAACATGCCCGGGAAAGTGATTATCACCTCCGAGTTAGCAGAAAAGCTTTTCGGGCAAAAACCGGCCATGAATCAAATACTCAAGACTGAGAATTGGGGCAACTTAGAGGTAGCTGGTGTACTGGCGCCTTTTCCTAAAAACACGCACTTCACCTTTGACTTATTAGCAGCTATCCCCAGCAGCAAATCAAACAATAAAAAATGGGACGATTTTCATGGGAATTTCTACTACTTCAAATCAGATAAATCAATCGCTTCTCTAGAAAAAGAGATCAATGCCCTTGGCAATACAGGCGCTTCCTTCTTCGAAGCGAAAAACACAGAAGCAAACTATCGAGTACAGTCTATTCTCGACATCAACCCAGGACCAGACCTCGATGATGAAGTAGGCTTCGTGTTTGACAAAGCCGGACTGCTACTTTTCTTCGGAACGGCCCTTTTAATCTTATTGCCCGCCTGCATCAATTATGTAAATATGGCCATTGCGAGTGCGCTAAAAAGATCAAAAGAAATTGGGATCAGAAAAGTTATGGGTGGCCAATCAGAGCAGATCATTCATCAATTTCTAGTTGAAACGATACTCATTTGCCTCATTGCTTTGGGCATCAGTACAATTTTCTTTTCTCTTATCAGAGATGAGTTTTTGTCATCGCTAGTCGGGGCATCATCCCTCACCTTCGCATTAAACTTTAAACTCGTCTTCATCTTTATTCTTTTCGCCATCGGCACAGGACTGCTTACGGGTTTGGTTCCTGCATTCTTTTATGCCAGAACAAGCCCGATTGCCGCATTAAGAAACACCATCGGTAGTAATAAAGTATCTATATCTGGTGTCAGAAAAGGCCTAATGGTTTTTCAGTTTGTGGTATCTCTAGTTTTCATGATTGGCATTGGCGTATTGGTCAGGCAGTACCAGCACACCCTCACCTATAATTTGGGCTTTCATAAAGAGAACGTTTTGGTGGTTCCTATCGAATCCAGCCAAGCCGAACTTCTCAGAAATACATTTCTCTCTAATGCCGAAGTGAAAGACATTAGCTTCTCGTCAAGCATTCCTGGTACGCCACTGTCCCGATCCGTCTATTTTTATAGCCAAAACAAATTTGACTCATTAAGGGCCAAGGAAGTATTTATTGATGATCAGTTTATAGATCATATGGAAATTGAAATGGTTTGGGGCGATGGCAAAATTTTGACCAATCAAATAGAGCAAGTACTGGTGAATCAGAGCCTGATGACTAAGTTAAACATCCTCAACCCATCCAAAAAAGACAGCCTTTTGAGTCAATTTCAAAATGACCAGAAAGTTCAGATTGTAGGTGTGATCAAGGATTATAATCATGAGCCGCTGAATGAACGCATTGAACCAATGGTCATGCGCCTGAGCGATTCTGGTCTAAACTATGCCCTACTTTCAATCACATCACAAGACTTACCCAAAACATTGAGTAGCCTGGAAAGTGGGTGGGAACAACTCTATCCTAACCAGCCCTTCAAATCCACTTTTTTAGACACTGAAATTGAAAGCGCCTATGAATACTTTATGATTGGGTTGAAAATTTTTGGATTTCTAGCCCTCCTCGTAGTAACCATTTCCAGCCTTGGCCTACTTGGTATGGTCATCTATTCTACCGAGAATCGAACCAAAGAAGTGGCCATTAGAAAGGTTTTGGGTGCCGATGGTTTCAGTCTTCTAAAATCACTGGCCAGTATGTTTTTCAAAATGTGGGTTATCGCCCTAATTATTGCCGTACCATCTGCCTACTTATTCTATGACTCCGTATTCGTGAGTATCTTCAATAAATTTAGTGGAGGCGTGGGCTTTGCCGAAATATTTGTCAGTACAATCGTTACTATCGGTATTGGGGCTTTGGCCATTCTTTGGCAAACGCAGAAGATCATGAG
>CAXBPM010000038.1:0-15161 GCA_963977345.1 uncultured Roseivirga sp. | reverse complement strand
AAAGAGTTACTTATACAGAAGTACTGTAAATAAAATAACAGGTTTCTACCTTGGAAATACTTGCCGCCTTTTATCTTTAGAAGGCGGTTTTTTTGTGCCTTTTAGAATAATTTTTAACACCAATGTTAACAAGTCTTAACAGCATGTCGTCTAACCATTGATTATGGATGTAGCACAGTTCAAAACTGACGTTCTGCCTTTAAAGAACAAACTTTACCGCTTTGCCTTCAACATTGTAAAAGATGAAGAACTGGCAAAGGATGTGGTACAAGAATGTATGATTAAGGTGTGGGAAAAAAGGGATGAAGTAAAACACATTAATAACTTGGAAGCTTGGTGTATGCAAGTAACCAGAAACAAGGCCCTGGATAAGCTGAGGTCTAAACACATTAAGAAAACTGATCTTTTTGAAGTCGAATTCGATACTAGAAAAGAAAAGGATACACCAGTTGTATTGGCCGAACGAAACGAGATAATGAACCGCATTCAGTTTTTAATTGATGCGCTTCCCAACCGACAACGCGAGGTAATGCAGTTAAGAGATATTGAAGGCTACAGCTATAAAGAAATAGCCGATATGCTGGAAATAGATATCAATTTGGTGAAAACGAATTTGTTTAGAGCACGCAGAAAGTTGAAAGAAAGCCTGATTAAAGAAAATGCTTATGGACTCTAGAATAGAGCAATTATTAGAAAAATACTGGGCTTCAGAGTCAAGTATTCAAGAAGAACAAGAACTGAAGGAATTGGTGGCCAAAGCCGACAATTCAGAGGAGATGGAAGAGCTGAAGGCCATGTTTGGTCACTTTCAGTCGGAGCAGGAGCTCAGTTTAGGCGATGATTTTGATCAGGAAATTTTAGCTTTGATTGAAGCAAAACCTGAAACGAAAGTAATCAGCATGCCTGGTTATTTTAAGCGGTATGCAGGAGTGGCAGCAGCAATGTTGGTGTTGATCACGAGCTCATACTTCTTTATGCAAGAACAAAAGGAATACGAACAAGAAGATACATTTGATTCGCCTGAATTGGCTTTGAAGGAGTTGAAAAAGCAATTACTGATGGTGTCCAACTATATGAATGCCGGCTCAAGCAGTCTTAATGAGTTGAGTAGCATGAGTAAAATGGATGTAGGAATGGAAGGCCTGAAGTATATGGGCGATGCAGCCAGAGCAATGGAGCCAATTAGTGAAATGGATATTTTAGAAGAAAAATTTTAAAAACTTAAAATAGAACAATATGAAAAAGTTATTAATGACTATGGTAATGGCCATAATGGCCTTTGGAGCACAAGCTCAGAATGATGCGATTTCGAAGTATTTCTCGAAGTACGAAAAGGATACTGATAAATTTAGTGCTGTATCGATCAGTGGAAAAATGTTTGCGATGATCAACTCTATCCAAGTAGAGGATGATGAGGATAAGGCTTTGGTCGAGTCACTAGGTAAAATTAAAGGAGTAAAAGTGCTTTTTGCTCAAAAGGATGTTGATGGAGTTGCTATGTACAAAGAAGCAATGGGCGCTATCAAAGGCAGAGATTTTGAAGAATTAATGTCTGTTAGAGATGAAGACAAAGACATCAAATTCTACATCAAAGAGAAGGGCAATAAAATTGACGAACTCTTTATGGTAATGGGTGGAATGAAAGAGTTTGGTATGGTAAGTATTGTTGGAGATGGTATTGACATCAACCAATTGTATAAACTATCTAAGAGTCTAGGAATGGACGAATTTAAGCACTTAGGCGGGAATTAATCCTTTTAGCCTTTTTAGTGATCAAAAACTCAACAACTTTTTATATTTGGATTATGCGCAAAACAACACTGATACTAACGCTGGTCTTATTCTCCACTCTTGCTTTCGGTCAAAGCAAGAGTGTTGAAGAATTCAGAAATGAATATAAGCCCACACTGAAACTCTTTTTTTACAAGAGTACGCTTAAAATGTTTGCCAACTTACAATTGAAAATGGCAGACGAGATAGAAGAGCTACCTGATTTTTCTTCCGTAATCAAGAACATCGAGAAAGTGAAATTTTTTGTTTTTGATAGTGCGACTTACGCCAACGACAACCCTATATTTAATAAGTTGGAAAAGGATATAGAATCGGAAGGCTATGAATCTATGATGTCAGCTAGGATAGAGGGCTCAAATATGAATTTCATGATGAAGGGGACCTCTGAGAAACCCAAAGGTTTTGTGGTTTTTATGAGGTCTGAGTCGGGTGTGAGCGTTGTTGATATTGAAGGCTACCCGGATCTGAAACAAATTATGAAGCTCTCTGAATTCATGAGTAAAAATGCGAATGGCTTAGGGTCGATCATAGACGCTTTTAATTAAAAATTGCAGGGACTGGTTTTGGATGGGCCAGTTGCTGAATATCCACAAAACTCAAAAACACACGATTTGGAAACTGTATTGTCAATTAAAGGCCTCTCCAAGCAATATGGAAAGGTCAGGGCGCTTGATAACCTCAATCTTGAGGTTAAAAAAGGAGATGTCTTCGGCATTCTCGGCCCCAACGGTAGCGGAAAAACGACTACCCTCGGTATTATCTTAAGCGTAATTAACCAAACCAGTGGTCAGTTTGAATGGTTTGGCGAAAAAGCGAATAAGGATACCCGAAAAACAATAGGAGCTATTTTAGAGCACCCTATTTTTTATCCCTACCTCACTGCGGTTCAAAACCTGAAAATTGTCTGCGATATCAAGGAAGTTCCTTATGCTAGGGTAGACGAGGTATTGACGCAAGTAGGGCTTGATGAACGCAAGGATACGAAATTTAAAACCTTCTCATTGGGAATGAAACAACGTCTGTCCATTGCGTCAGCGTTGCTTTGCAACCCTACGGTAATGATTCTGGATGAGCCCACCAACGGTCTCGACCCTCAAGGAATTGCCGAAATTAGAGAACTCATTATTGAAATTGCGAATAGTGGTAAAACCATCATTATTGCTAGCCATTTACTAGACGAAGTTCAAAAGGTATGCTCACATTTCTGTGTGCTCCAGCGCGGTAAACTGATCTATAATGGATTGGTGGAAGATGTAGGCAAGGGCTCAGTTTCGGTAGAAGTAAAAGCCGATCATGACGATTTACAAACCGTTTTGGAACAATCAGGCCTTGGAACGAAAGTGAAGCGAGAACTTGATAAGTACATTATGAAGATGGAGGGAGATCATTCCGCTGCTGAAGTAAATGCTTATTTGTTCAAGCAAGGAATCACCGCCAAGCATTTGCTGGTGCAATCGAAGAGCCTTGAAAAGCAATTCTTAGAAATTTTAGCTGGTAATAAAGAAGGAGGTGCCCAATGATGAGATTACTTAAAATAGAACTGAAAAAAGTAATGCCAAACCGTGCATTTAAGGTATTGGCCATTATGTACATCGTGGCAATGGTAATTATAAGTGTGGGCGTAATGCCATTCTTTCAATACTTGAAATCAAAATTTGCGGATTTTGATATGGATGGGATTGACCCAACCATTATTCCTTTTTACGAATTTCCAGACATTTGGCAGAACCTCACAAGTGTGATGATTTGGTTCAAAATGTTGCTCGGCTTTAGTCTAATATTCTCTATCACCAATGAGTATTCATACAGAACCATTAGGCAAAATGTGATCGATGGTTTGACTAAGAATGAATTTATTTGGTCGAAAATTATTATGGCCGGCTTTTTAAGTGCTGTGTCAACATTAGCCTTATTTGTGCTTGGGTTGATTACAGGCTTCATTTATTCAAGTGAAATTTCTTTCGCACTCGTATTCAGCGATGTTTATTTCCTTTTGGCCTTTTTCTTCCAACTGTTCGCATTCTTGCTTTTTACGCTTTTTGTTGGAACGCTCATAAGGAAATCGATTATAGCCATGGGCTTACTGATCTTCTGGGTTTTGGCTATTGAGAATGGGTTTTATGTTTGGAGTAAGGTGAAGAATATTGATTGGATTGAATACCTTCTTCCTGTAAAGAGTATTAATGCGCTAATTCATAACCCGTTCCCGAAATATGCTTTTATGGAAGTGCAGGATTACGTTGCGTGGCACGAAATGGCCCTTGTGATATTGTGGGGAGCCTTGTTTTATTGGGCTACCACAAGACTGGTATTGAAAAGAGATTTATAGAGAACTCCCTTTAACTTAAAATAAAAGCCCTGTTAGTTGTGAAACTAACAGGGCTTCTTTGTGGTCATTGCGAGCCTGCTAATACTATTCGGAGAGATGTCGATTACTCGAGGCAATCTCTCCTTTCAAATTACAGGAACTGCTGTTTTGAGACTGCTTCGTTTCAGTCCATTGCTAAAGCATGGCCTGCGCTTCGCAGTGACGGTTCTGATTTTCAGTTTAAGGAATCCACTTAATGTCTTTAAAGTTGGGTTTACGTTTTTCCAAGAAAGCATTTCTACCTTCTTTAGCTTCGTCAGTCATATAAGCCAGCCTTGTAGCTTCTCCAGCAAATACCTGTTGCCCTACCATTCCGTCATCTGTCAAATTCATGGCGAATTTTAACATTTTGATCGAAGTTGGCGACTTTTCTAAAACTTCTTGTGCCCATTGGTAGGCAGTATCTTCCAGTTCATCATGTGGAATTACGGCATTCACCATACCCATGTCAAAAGCATCTTGAGCAGAATAATTTCTTCCTAAGAAGAAGATTTCTCTCGCCCTTTTCTGACCTACCATTTTAGCTAAATAGGCAGATCCGTAACCCCCATCAAAGCTGGTGACATCGGCATCGGTTTGCTTGAAAATAGCATGTTCTTTACTGGCTAGGGTAAGATCACAAACCGTGTGGAGACTATGTCCGCCACCAACAGCCCAGCCCGGCACTACGGCAATCACTACTTTCGCCATGAAGCGGATTAAACGTTGAACTTCCAGGATGTTCAACCTTGGCATCCCATCATCATCTACATAGCCTTGGTGACCTCTAGCGTTTTGGTCGCCACCGCTGCAAAATGCCCAACCACCATCTTTGGCCGATGGTCCTTCGCCTGAAAGGAGAACCACACCAATGGAAGTGTCTTCACGGGCGTCTAAGAATGCATCGAATAATTCTGATACAGTTTTAGGTCGAAAGGCATTACGCACTTCTGGTCGATTGAATGCAATTCTAGCTACACCATCGCCTGATTTTTTATAGGTGATGTCTTGATATTCTTTAACGGTGGTCCAATTGGGTGTATTCATGATGCTTTATTTGTTGCTAAGATAAAACTTTTGATTGGGTGCCTAAATTAATTCTCTTCCCGGAAGTATTTCTTTTCAGCCACAAAAGTACCAAAGGGAAGAAGAGAGGCTAATAATGACAGGAATGTAACGCCCATCGACCACTGCTTTTGCTTTGCCACAATGAGTACCCAAAGGCAGTAGCTCACAAATAATACTCCGTGCGCCAAGCCAACAGGGTGGGTGGGCTCAGGAATGTTGAAGATGTATTTGAGGGGCACGCAAACGCCAAGTAAAAGCAAATAACTTATCCCTTCTAAAATGGCGAGTAATCTAAGTGTTTTTAGGTGGCTCATGTTCGGTTTATCCTTATTCGCTGCGAAGATAGGCAATGAAGTATTTGACATTGTGCATTATCTCTCTTTTTTGGCAGCTTTATTGAATGGGTTGCGATGATAACCAATACTGACTGATACTATAATGTATTGACCGTATAATCACTTTATACTATTTTTTTACAGTCGAAAGTAGTAGTATTAGCCACGTATTCCCTTTTTGGAATGAAAATCGATATTAAAATGAACTCAATGAAAAAGAAACTTGCATCAGTGATAGCGGCTGTGGTCATTTTGGCTGGCAGTACGAGCATTTTGACAGCGCAGGACAAGCTCAAGAGCATGCCTGGTTATGATCAATATCAGAAGGTAGCACCTCAAATTAGGTCATCCGTTGTTTCAGGTAGCCTATTTGTACAGTGGAGTGACGATGGATCGTCATTTGAGTACACAAAGGATGGTAAGAGATACCAGTATGATGTTAAAAAGAAAACCGCAACTGAAGTTAATGCACCTGAACCTGCATCAAGAGGAAGAGGTTTTAGCCGTGGCCCAGCCAGGGGTAGACAATTTCCATCAGCGGAATCTCCTGATGGTAAATTAATGGCTTTTACAAAGGACAGAAACATGTACCTGAGTAATCCTGACGGAAGCAATGTCATTGCTATCACTACCGATGGGAACCCTGAGAACCAAATCAAGTATGGTATTGCCACTTGGGTTTATGGTGAAGAATTAGGTCAGCGTACTGCTATGTGGTGGTCGCCTGACAGTAAAAAGGTCGCTTTTTACAGATTTGACGAGAAGGGTGCTCAAAAGTACTACGTGCTTTTAGATCAACTAAAACTTTACGATTCTCTTGAGGTAATGTCTTACCCTAAAGTAGGTGCAGACAACTTACCTGTTGACTTGATGGTGTATGACCTTGAGACCAAGCAAATGAAGAAACTGGACACTCGTGATGGCAAGCCATTTAACGATGGTGCGGTTGGAACCTACCTTTATGGAATGGATTGGACGCCTGATGGAAAGGAATTACTTTTCCATAGCACCAACCGTAAGCAGGATATCATGGAGTACCGTGCTGCGGATCCAATTACAGGGAAATCTAGAGTAGTGGTTCGCGAAGAGTGGTTGCCAAGTTTCACTAAAAACACACCTGAAATTCAGGTATTGGATGGTGGAAAACGATTTATCTGGGCTTCTGAACGTTCTGGTTTCAATAACTACTACTTATACAATTTTGACGGTACGTTGATCAACGCCATTACTAGTCATCCTTTCGAAGTATCTAACATTGTTAAGGTAGATGAGAAAGCTGGCGAAATGTATTACATGGCCAGAAGTGGTGAAAACCACATGAAAATGCAGTTACACAGAGTGAAATTAGACGGAACAAAAGATACCCGTTTAACTGACCCTAAATTCAATCACAGTGTCAATGTTTCTCCTGACGGGAAATACTTCACGGATGTTGCTCAAACGCATAACATCGCACCTGTCACCAATTTGGTGGATGCAAAAGGCAAAGTGGTTGCGGAATTGTCAAAAAGTGATTTGACTAAATTCAATGAACTAGGATTGAAAAAAGCCGAGGTATTTACATTCACTTCAGCTGACGGTGTTACACAGTTGCACGGAATGATCAACTTCCCTTCTAACTTTGATCCTAACAAAAAATACCCAACGCTTTTGGCCAACTACGGTGGTCCAGCGACAAACGAATTCTCTGAAAATTTCGCTACGCCAAGCGCATTGACTGAGTATGGATTCTTGGTAGTGAGTATTGACGGTAGAAACGTGAGAGGAAGAGGTAAGAGATTACTTGATCAGCTATACGGTCACTTGGGTATTGTGGAGCAAGATGACTTTGCTGAAGGCATTAAATCACTTTATAACCGTCCTTATTTTGATAAAAACAGAGTAGGTGTATACGGAACTTCTTATGGAGGAACTACTGCAGCGATGAGTTTGCTAAGATTCCCTGACGTATACCAAGCGGCTGTTGCTAATTCAGCTGTTGCGGATTGGGTATTCTATGACAACATCTATACAGAGCGTTACATGAACCTATTGGAGGATAATAAAGCAGGTTATGATAATTTCAGACTAGCTAAGTACGCACCAAACTTGAAAGGTGAATTGATGATTTATTATGGAACGAGCGATAACAATGTTCATCCGTCTAACTCAATGCAATTGATCAAGGCTTTACAAGATGCTGGTAAGAGTTTCGAAGTTCAAGTAGGCCCTGATAGAGGTCATACTGCAGTAAACTCTGAAAGAATGATGGAGTTCTTTATTCAGCATTTGGTATTGAGAAATCAGCCTTTGACTGCGATTCAAAGACGTTAATAAAACGAATTTTATATAGATGAAAAGAGCAGTGCCAATTGGTGCTGCTCTTTTTTTGTGCTGTGGCTTAATTGAGCAACTGGGATATTAACGATACACTGAATATGGTAAGCATAAACCAGCCAATAAAGCCTTCAATAATGGCTAAATAGCGGGGGAGTCCTTTGATAGGGATTTCGCCAAAACCCAAAGTAGTAAAAGCGTTAATGCTTAACATAAGTGCATTGAGCACACGGATGGAAAGGTCGAAACCGACACCAATAATAAGATAGGTGCCAATTTGTACATTTTTCCATCGCTTTTGAGAAGGACTTAGAGCGTGCCACTCTCCACTTAGAATGTCAGTGAATTTAAGTGCTTTACTTGTTAGTTTGGTGCCTATCATTGCCGCATTATATACTGGTTTAGACCAGACAATAAAGAAACGAGGTAGCTCTAACTTCCCATCTTCAATTCGTTTTCTGAAAGCTTCGTATTCACTGAGTTCTTTCTTTTTCTCTACCAAGTAGATGTCGTTCATGCCTTCTTTGCTCCGTAAGTATTTCTGGAAGAAGTCGAAACGGTGTAATATTCTGTGCTTGCCTTGTTCGTCCCAACTGTTTGGGAAAAAGAGATAAATGAAGGCAAATAGAATGACCACATTTACCGAAAACACTATCGCTTTTGAAGGCTCTGTTCCATAATCCGAAAAGACTTTAAGGAACTGATTTACCTTCCATTTAAAGAATGTATTGAAGGATGGGTTTTGAGAGTAGAGGTAAGCCAATCGCTCTGTCTCCAGGTTTTTGATTCCAATATAAACTGTATTTACATCCTCTAAATCGTGTTGAGACTTATATAAATCAAGCAGCTTACCCCTCAGTTTCACCTCTTGTTTATATGATTTTCCAAACTGAACAATATCGTTTTTGTAGTTAGTGAGAATGCTATCATTGGCCTCAAAACTCTCAAAAGAGACTCTTCTAGCAGAGTCAGAAAGTGTATCGAAGTAGTCGTTATAGCCTTGTGATGAGATCAAGTGATCGCCCCATTGAGACCATTGAAAAGTACTGCTTGTGGTCAGGTCATCAAAATCCAAGAGCACATGATTGGAGAAGGTATTTTCTTCTAGGATTGAAGTATTCAATTCCATAGAACCCAAGACCTTTATTTCAGCAATCCACTCTCCAAAATCATTGCCAGAGATATCTACCTGATCCGTTAAGTTACCAGTAATGGTAACTCTACCTTGGTCGTAAAACGTACAGTTTTTAACGGTAACTGAGACTACTGACGTTCCATTGAACCTAGAGCCTCGCCCTTCTTTAGAACCCCAGATTTCAGAGTTTTCGATCCTTATTCGAGATCGCATTCTTTCATCCGTGGTGCCCAAATCCATGTTTACACTTTTCTTGAGCTTGCTATCCATTATGGCGACAGCAAGGTTTATTCTTCGGCTGTTTTTGTCTAAGTACTCTATGGTTTTTGCCAATGACTCAGTTGACATTATAATGAGCCGGCCTTCGAATGTACAATTGGTGAACAGCACAGATGAAGTGTTACGCAGTAAAACATCCTTGTTGAATTTGATGTGATGCAAGGGGTTGGTCTGTCCTCGGTCTGAAACGTCAAAGTGTACATTAGTAAGCGTTAATTCTTTATCGATTACAATGGTGTCCGAATTAATGAAGGTTCTCATGAAACTTCCAGGGGAGCTACTGTATCCAAAGCGGACATCAGTAACTTGGTCATACTTGATAATGGCGTTGTCAAGTTTGAAAATGGGGTCTTTCGAATTTTCGATCATCTGAAAAAACTCAGAGTAGGAGTAGTTTTTAAACTCACCGGTTTGTGAGAACAACCATGGAGAAGCAGACAAAAACAAAAGCAATATGAAGATTGACCTAAATCGAGGAGGGGTTTGCATACAGTAGTTTGTGGTTGTGCTGCTTGAGTAAAATGGTGCTGAATATACCGAAAACAGGTGGTGAAATCAATTTCATTGACATTAGACTAGCATATCGATTACTGGTTTAGTGTTTACTAGAATAACCTGGCTAGGTAAACGCCCAAGCCCAATAGATTAAAAAGGCTTGAAGCGGAAGCCTAACCCAAAGGGCGATGATGTACCATGTCTTTTTAACCTTATTCGTTTGGAGCATGTGAATGTTGGCTGGAAAAACCCCAATGAGTACCGCAATAATGCCCCAAGCACCAATGGTTTGTGTAGCTGGGAAGAGTAGTAAGGCACCAAAAACAATTTCGAAAACTCCACTCAAATACACCAATGGTAGATGGTAGGGGAGGTAACGCGGCATAATCCTGAGGTAGGCCTTAGGTTTAATAAAGTGCATAATGCCAGCTAAAATGTACATGACACTCATAATATAAAGCGAGGAGTTTTCCATTAGAGGTGGGTTTAGCTGTTCAATATAGGTCAAATCGATTTGTGCTTTATGAAAAACTTGAGGTCTAAGTATTGAATTACCGATAAAGCCTACCAGAGGCATAGTCAATTCCAGCGCTTGAAATATTGAATTTAGAAACCAATGCAATTACCTTAAGCCTAGCGTCAATTAAGCTGGATTCACGGGAGTTGACAAGGAAAAGTGAGCTTTCACCGATGTCAAACTTAATTTTCTCACCTTCAAGCAAGCGGCCGTAATTAAGTACTGCGTCTTTATAAATCTCTACTTGCTCCCTTAAGGCAATATGCTCATTGTAATAGCTGAGTATCTTATTCTCTATTTCCAGTTGCTTTTGGCGTTGGCCGAACTGCGTTTGTTGAATTTTATACTTGGCCAATTGAAGGTTGCCGCGCTCTTCTCTCAGAAAGATGGGCAAGCTGAACTCAAGTCCCCATTTGTAGTTTTGGCTTGAGAAATTGTTGATAAAGTTGTCACCTACTGGTTCACTTAAGAAGTTATAGTTGAGATTAAGTTTTGGCTTTATTTTCTCCGCTTTCAACTTTCTTTCGATCTCTAATGAGGACAATTTAAAGTCATAAAGCTGCATGTCAGGATGAGCACTCGGTATGGCATCAACTATGGTTTGAAGCGTATCGAAAGAAGTTTGAATGCTCAGCTCAATCTCATCGAAAAGCGGAGGTCTGAGTTTATCCGTAATCTCTAATGGAGTATTGTTTTCAAACCACAAGTAGTTAGAGAGTTCGAGCGTAGCATTTTGGTAGACAAGTTTATATTCGTTGCGGCCCAGTTCTCTGTTTTGAATCTGAATTTTGGCTTCTAACGTATCTATGGCTGGTTTGTCACCAAATAGATAGCTGTTTTTCACGGCTTCAAAACGAGTGACCGCTAAGCTGACAGATTCTTCAAAAACGTTATATTCATTATAGGCTTGCACCCATTTCCAATATTGCTTGATGGCATCAAAGTAAAGTTCGTTGATCAGTACTTTTTGTTCAGCTATAGTTGACGAGGCGAATACATTGGCTTTTTGCAGTTCAGCCCTCCGTTTATCAATAAATAAACCCTGACCTAGTGATACTGAAACACCGCCATACCAAAGCCCTCCATTGGGGACTTTATTTTCAGGGTTTAAGTAAACACCTCTGTTCTGTTCAAACCCAGTTTTAAATTCAACACCATACCAAGTCGGGATTTTTAATCCACTGTTCAGAATGCTGTAATACTCCTTTTCGTCAAACTGTTTTTGATCTAGGTTGGCGAATAACTTTGGGTCAAAGCCACCACGAGCAGCTCGAACAGAGCTTTCTCCTTGGTCGATCAACAGCTTGCCTTGTTGTGCAATTGGGTGATAATTCTCAATGTACCAAAGAAGCTGATCTTGAGTGAAAGTTTTACTTGTCTCTTGCCCATGGGCGAAATTGTAACAGACTGAAAGTAATAATATGGTTTTGGTCAATCTGCTCATTACTTCTTTTTTTGACTCTTGTCCGAACTGTTTTCCGCAACATAATAGTCTGCTGGAAAGCCATTGAGTTTTCTCCATAGCTCATACCAAATCGGCACATCCTTAAGTAAGGCCATTCCGTTCGCACCTGAACCTACACGTAAACCCTCTGGCCAAGACTCATCATTATCATCCGGAGCTACCAAAACTCTATATTGTCCGTTTGGACTACTGAAATTATCTATGGCTACTACAATCCCTCCAAATGTTCCATACGACAAGTTGGGCCAGCCAGAAAAGGCAATGGACGGCCAACCATCGAATATAAAACGGATGGGTTGACCTTCTCGAATCAAAGGCAAGTCCATAGGTCGAATATAAAGTGAAACAGCTAAATCATATTCAGAGGGCATAATGGTAAGTAGTTGCTCGCCTTCCTTTAATGTCTCTCCAATTCCAGATTTAATCGTCTCAGTAATGTACCCATTTTGAGGAGCGGTAATGTAATGCATACCCATCCTCACAGAATAGTTCTTGTACTGATTCTCCATTTTTGATACTGTAGCTTCAGTGTCAAATTTGTCGGACATGGCCGTGTATTTATCAGATTCGGTTTTGGCCAGTTTGTCGCGGTATTGATTTTCAATAGAGTTAACCTCAACTTGGGCATTAATTAATTCATTCCTGCTGCTGAGTAATTTATTCTCAGCACTAACCTTCTTGGCCTGGGTTTCTTGAAGCTTTAATCGAGTACTTTCCAGATCTGTTAGCGACTTTAAACCACTTTTATGAAGTTGCTCCATCCTCTCCAATTGGTTTTCAGCAATTGAATGGTTTGTTTTGGATGCTTGGAAATCAATGCTGTCTGATTGAATTTTGAGTTCTATCTGACGGATATAATTCTCTGCTTGTTCTAGCTTAAGTTCCTTGGTTTTTAGTAAAGCCTCAATTTGGTTCTCTAAAGCATTTATTTTTCCTGAATAAGAATCCAAGCTCGAAGACTTAGAGGTGATTTGATCTTGCGTTCTAGATAAAAGTTCAGGATCGAAATAGTCATCTTTCACTTCGGATATATAGAGAAGTGTATCTCCCATATTTACATAGTTACCCTCTCTTACATACCATTTTTCTATTCGGCCACTAATAATGGAGTTCACGTTTTGTGGCCTCTGATCGGGCTGCAAAGTAGTCACCACACCTTTAGACCTGATGTTCTGCGTCCAAGGCAAGAATAGGGCAAGAATAAAAAGGATGAAGAATATAATGATAAGGCGAGTAAAGGTTTTACCAGCATGATAATCCTTTACCATGGCAAACGATCGGAATTTTGACGTATCAACTTTCCCCTCAATTTTGTTAGGACTTATGTTTAGCATGCTATTGTTATTTGTTTGAAAAAACGTTTGAATACCATGGGTAAGTGGTCATTGAGGCCACGGTGCCTTTCGCAATTATTTCCCCCTTTTCCATTACAATGGTGCGATCGAACTTGTCGGCTACAAATGGGTCGTTGGAAACCGCTATTACTGTCCAATTCTGAGTGATCAGATAGTCTAAGAAAGAGTCTTTATCTTTTTCATTCAATTGATTAAAATCGTCTTCTAAGAGAATCATTTTGAAATTTCCAGCAATACTTCTGGCCAACATTATCCTTAGAATAATGCTCTGAGGTATGTTGCGCCCTTCGGGCAATAAGGTTGTGTAGTATCCCTGTGGTATTGCATCTACAAAGTCTTTGAGACCCACTATCTCTGCTACTTGTTGTACTCTGCTCATTGTTATTTCAGGCTTTCCTAATGAGATGTTCTCGAAAAGAGTTGCGTTGAAAATATCACCACGCGTAAGGTTGTCACCAATAAGTTTATGGAAGTCAGCTTTACACCAATTCGTCAATGGAACGCCTTGGCATGAAATAGAACCAGTGTACTCATCGTATAAACCCGAAACAACATGGAGAAGAAGCGATTTACCAGAGCCATTGTATCCCGACAAGCATATTTTTTCCCCCGATTCAATATTCAGGTTTACATTTCTGATGGTGTCTTCTTTTAAATAGCTAAACCTATAGCCTAAGTTGGTAATGTTAATGGATAGACCTAGCTCGTCTGATGTATCTGCTGTTGTACCACTATCACTATCAAGTGGAATATCTGTAACATTCCCAATTTTTTCAATTGAAGTAAGAACATCGTAAATGGTTTCCATACTCAGAATGAGTTTTTCAACTGAGGTCAACACAAGAATGATAATAATTTCGGCTGCTACAAATTGGCCAATGTTCATTTGCTGATTAATAACTAGGAAACCACCTATTAAAAGTAAGCCTGCTGTAACCAACACCTTAAAGCCAACTAGGTTAATGTATTGGGTAAGTAAGGTTTTGAAATGTGCTTTTCTGGAGATCAAATAGCCTTCTACTACATCGTCCGTTTTGGACAATGGTAAAGGAGACTGACCGGCCAGCTTGAAGGTCTCCATGGCACGGGCCAACTCTTCGAGCCAATGCGCAACCATGTATTTGTTTTTGGATTCGATGATGCTGGTTTTTAGTCCTTTAGGTGCTGTGAAACGAAATATTATATAAACGACAACCACCAAAAGCAAACCGAACATGATAAAGAATGGATGATACAGTGAGAGCAGAATCAAGCCAAACATAACTTGGAGTGATGCACTTGAGAAATCAATTAGTATTTTAGATAAGCCTTTTTGAACCGATAGTGTGTCGAAAAAACGATTGGCTAGCTCTGGAATATATGCGTCCTTTATCGATTCCATTTTCATTCTTGGAATGCGATAGGCAAACTCAAAAGCGGAACGTGTGAATATTTTTTGCTGAATATTCTCCGTAATAGTGAGCTGCATAATTTGCATTACGCCTGAAGCAATAACTCCAACGATAACGAAAGTCACAAGGATAAACCATGAAGTAGAAACCTGACCTCCACTGATAAGATTGATGATGGCTTGAATTCCTAGTGGAAGAGAGAGTGTGATAATTCCATTGAACAATGCATATACATAAACGCTCATAATTTCACGCTTATCTACTTTAAGCATGTTTAAGAACCGTTTTACTGGAGAAATACTTATTGCTGGATTCATTATAACGTGTTTTGCTTAATGGTTGAAATGGCCATGTCGGTATAGAATTGAGCAAGAACAACTGTGTTGTTTGAGATGTCCGTTAAGCTTGGTAGGTGCTCGGCAAAATATTTTTGATGATGAATGCCTTCTATGATGGTTGAAGTCAAGGTGTTGGCAAACTCAAACTCAGGGTTCAAGTCCTTAATGATTTCGCTGACCCTAGCTGCTAGTCGTTTATAGCCAGCGTAAAAGCCTTCCTTATTTGCATCATCTACCAACTTGGTTAAGTAGGCTTTAGAAGATTCCGAGATTACAATCTTATTTAGCAAGCCAAGGTCAATGTGGCCGAACATTTCATTGTTTGGGAT
>CAXBPM010000037.1:0-15277 GCA_963977345.1 uncultured Roseivirga sp. | reverse complement strand
TTCATATACCGATTTAGCAAAGTATAAATGCATGTTCTTCGATTTTGACGGAGTAGTGTTGGAGTCAGGGAATATAAAGACTGATGCTTTTGTAGAACTATATACAGGAACAGGAATTGAAGAGCAGGTAAAAGCACATCACTTGGCTCATCAAGGAGTAGCCAGGTATGAGAAATTCAAATGGATTTCCGAAAACCTGTTGAACGAAACACATACAGAGGAGATGGGAAAGGCACTGGGTGAACGCTTCTCGGAACTGGTTAAAGCCAAAGTATTCGCAGCACCATTTGTTCCTGGTTTTCGCGAAATGATCACCTTTATTCGGCAACAAAATATTTATTGTGTGGTGGCTTCTGGTACTCCTCAAGAAGAATTAAGAAGTATTGTGATCGATCGTAAACTAAGCCCATTTTTTGATGAAGTATATGGCAGCCCAAGAAAGAAAGCTGAGATTGCACTAGAAGTAATGCAAAGAAGACAGTTTAATACAGAAGATTGCCTCTTCTTTGGTGATGCCAGCACAGACCATCAAGCAGCAGAGGAGACAAATATGGATTTTTTTGCCAGATTGACTCCTGAACTGGCTGATTATTGGGTGAATGCGACTTATAAATATGGGGCGCCTGATTTCACACAAATTCAATAGTTAGGAATGTCGAAACGATTAAAGATTCTTTTTGTAAGGCCTACTTTGGGCTATGGTGGTGCTGACAGGGTAACGGTGAATCTACTTCAGGCTTTTGACAGAGAAAGGTTTAAATGTGATTTGGCTTTAATGCGAGCAGAAGGTGAGTTTTTAGATCAAGTGCCAAGTGATGTTCAGCTTTTCGATCTTAAATCCAAATCACTTTGGCCTATGTGGAAACCACTGAAGAAGCTAATCTCAGAAAGTGACTATGACGTTGTTTACTCAACTTGTGGAGGAGCTTCTATGCCAATGATGCTCGCTGCTTGGCTCGGTAGGTTTAAAGGAGTCACGGTCGTTTCTGAAAGAAATATTCTTTTTCCTCCCAAGAAAAGCAAAGCCAAAAGGCGGTTGATGATTTTCATTAAAGCCTTTCTTTATAAGAAAGCCACATGGGTAACTGCTGTGTCAAAAGGCGTAGCTACAGAGTGTAAAGATATACTCGGTGTAAAGTCAGAATGTATTAAAGTAGTTTACAATCCGATTGTAAATAAAGTGCTGTTGGAAGGTGTTAAAAAAAGGGTTGAACACCCATTCTTCCAACAATATGCGCAAGTCATATTAGCAGTAGGTCGCTTTGAGTGGCAGAAAGACTATGATACTTTATTAAAGGCCTTTAATAAAGTAACTCAATTAAATGACAATGTTGGGCTATTCATCTTGGGGAAAGGGCCATTGGAAAACCATTATCGCACTCTGGTTTCAGATATGAAATTGGAAGGCAGAGTGTGTTTTGCTGGATTTGATAAGAATCCGTTTAAATATATGGCTGCTGCGGATGTTTATGTACTCAGCTCTCGGCATGAAGGAATGCCTGGTACCTTGGTGCAAGCAATGGCATGTGGCGCAGCTTGTATTGCCACGGATTGCCCAACTGGCCCGAATGAATTGATTATTGATGGTGAAAATGGGTATTTAGTAGAGGTGGAAGATGATACTACTATGAGTGAAAGAATCCTCTGTATTTTGAACAGCGATGATTTGAAATCCAAATTCAAGATTGCTGCTCCGGTTGCAGTAGAATCGTACGCTGAAAAGATTGGAGTTGCATCATATTTTGATTTTTTAGAGAAATGAAGATTGCTATTCTAATTACTAACCCAAATCATCACTTAGAACTGACCATTGGGGCTGCTAAATTGATGAAGGAAAAGGGGCATCAAGTTATCTACATTTCTCTTTGCGAGCTTAGGAGAATGGCGAGTCCAGAAGATATATTCAAAAGTGAAGGGATAGATTATATCAAATTTGGCAGCCTGCCTAAAAATTTGAAGCCTAGCTCGGGCAAAAAAACGCTAGGAAACAGCGATTCTTTTATAAGGTCTGTCGCAAGGACAGCCTTCTGGCTACTCAAAGTTAAACCATTCATAAAGGAGTCGTTACTTGGTTTTGATAGAGTCCTACTAATGAATGATGCGGCATTTCCAGGAGATAAAATATGCAAATGGCTCAAAAATAAATCAATCCCATTTTACCTCTTACAAGAAGGAATTAGGTTTCCGTTGCCAAATGAAACCGAAGTAAAGTATGGGGCTAACGGAGCGAAAAAGGTAATGGTTTGGGGAGAACGCTCTGCCAAACACTTTCGGCCAATTGTGTCTCATGGAACAGAAGTAGTGGTAACTGGTTCGCCAAGGTTTAATAAGTTTTTAGAAGACATTCAGTCCAATCCAGTAAAAGGTGCCAATCAAAAGGTGTTAGGCGTGTTTACCAACCCCATTGACGACCAAGGATTTTGTAGTCACGAGGCTAAACTCGAATTGTTTGAGCGATTTGTGCAACGAGCTGCTCCGCAATTAAAAAGCATGAATGCTCAGTTAGGAATTAAATGTCACCCCCGTGAAGACCTTCAAGAGTATTTAACCATTGCCAATAAGTATTTACCCGCTGTTGAATTACCTAAATCAATCCTAGAAGCAATTTTAGCTGTGGATGCAGGGGTGATAATGGCTTCCACTGTAGGTTTAGAGCTTCTAGGTGCAAAAAGAAGAATTGCTCAATTGGAAACACCGAATCATGGTTACGTTTTTGATTATGAACAGAGTTCTGATGTTTTGAAAATACCAGTAGGAGGGGATTTCGATTTATCGGTTCTTTTCGTTAGCTCAACTGAAATTTCTTATTTTTATGAACACATTGCTGCTGGAAATGCAGCCCAGAAGATTACTTCAGTTTTAACAGAATAATGTTAGATTTTTTTAAACATACATTTGGAGCAAAAGGCTGGTTAAAAGCATGGGCTATTTATCTGATCGCTTTTCCATTTTATTTTCTTCCAGCTGGCAGTGCTCAGCCCTCTGATATCTTTGTTATAATAATTATAGGGTTCTATGTGTTAGGTCGAAACTTTAAGATAGGGGCACTAAATCAACCAGTTTTTAGTGGTTTCTTAAGGTTTTGCATTTACTTGACTATTGTTAATTTCGGGGTATTTATTGCTTTGCTAGGACAGTACAGTAGTGGTCTTCCTTGGTATATAATATCGTCATTCTATTTTTATAATTTGGTGGTAATGGGCTTTGCTCTGTCGTTGTATAGGCAATATGGTAGGCCCTTTATTTATACCACCGCCTATGCTTGTGTCCTTGCCGGAATTCTTCAGATTGTGCTTTCGTATTTACTTCAAACGAATAGTGAAGGAATTAGAGGCGCAATGTTTTTCACTAATCCAAATCAACTAGGCTACTATTCTTTAAGTGGGTTGGCTATTGTTTTAGTGTTGGAAACAATGATAAAAATACCTCGGCTGATTGTCTATTTGAGCTTTTTTGTTTTTAGTTATTTAGCATTAGTAAGTGTTTCAAAGGCAGCATTGGGATCAATGATTATTCTTTTTGGAGCTTACTTGATAGCAAATAAAATATTTTCATTTAGAAACATCTTTGCTATTATCGTAGTAGGAGGGCTAGGTTTTTTAGGTATAACTCAATCAGAGTTCGGTAAAAATTTTCAGGAAAACATTGAGGCAAGAAACTTGAATGAGGCTGACAGACCCGAATCAATTACGGAATGGGAATACCGTGGGTATGATAGAATCACTAATCACCCTGAGTATTTGGTTTTTGGGGCTGGCGAAGGTGGGTACAACCGGTTTGATACTTTTATCGAAAATCATGAGATTCACTCTTCATTTGGAACAATTGTTTTTTCCTATGGTATTCCTGGGTCTATCCTATTCATCCTTTTTGTGTACTCTCTACTAAAGAAACTTCCTTGGTATTATGTGGTGTATTCGTTACCACTTTTTGCATATGGAGTTACTCATATGGGCCTACGATTTACTATATTTTGGGTTGCTTTGATGATGTTTCCAATTATAAGAGCAGAACGGTTAAAGTTAGATTTTTATAAAAAAATGATTGCAAAAAAGGCAAGTCTTAAAAGACAGGAATTGATGAGAATAAAAAAGCAGGTTTTATCTGATGTATAATGGAAAGTAAGCCTAAACATATTCTTATTGGTGCTTCAGGCCATGCTAAAGTTGTTTTAGATATTTTAGAGAAATCTGATAAACGTATACTGTGTCTACTAGAATTGAAGTCTAAAGTAGATGAAGTATTTAAATATCCTGTATTTAATGAAAAGGAGTTTTCCATTACAAATGAGCATAAGGTTATTATCTCCGTGGGAGATAATAAGAGACGGCAATTAATAGCGTCAAAGCTTAATGTTTCATTTGGTCTGGCCAAGCATCCGGAAGCATCTGTTTCTAATTATGTGAAAATAGGCTTGGGCTGTATGATCATGGCTAAATCAGTAATCAATCCAGATGTCAAAATTGGAGAACATTGTATCATTAATACAGCTTGCGTTATCGAACACGATTGTACAATAGGGGATTATGCTCACGTTTCACCAGGTGCTGTTGTTTGTGGTGGAGTTACAATTCAAGAAGGTGTCCATATTGGTGCTGGTGCTGTTATTCTTCCGGGAATAAAAATTGGAAGTTGGGCAACAATTGGAGCAGGGGCGATTGTCACTAAGAATGTTCCTGATGGGAGTATTGTAGTGGGTAATCCTGGAAGAGTAATTAACAGTTAAATTTTTCTTGGTATTGAATAAGATAAAGCCTAAAATTTTAAGAATTACCACAATTCCAGCTTCTTTGAGGTACCTTTTAAGAGGACAATTTTCTTTTTTTAATGATAGAGGTTTTGATGTGCAAATAGCTTCATCTGATGGTGCTGATGGTTACTATATACAGGAAAATGAAAATATTGAATTCCATAAAATCCCTTTAACTCGGGCCATTACGCCTCTTCAGGATATATATTGTATTATATTGTTATATAGGCTAATTAGAAAGGAGAGGTTTAAAATTGTACATAGCCATACCCCTAAGGCTGGCTTGATTGCCATGATCGCGGCATGGTTAGCTATTGTGCCAGTACGTCTACATACGGTTGCTGGCTTACCATTGATGGAAGCGACTGGGATGAAGAAAAGAATCCTCCTCCTTACTGAAAGACTGACATACATGTTCGCCACAAAAGTGTATCCCAATTCTTTCAGTATGTCTGAATATATTACGAGAGAAGTTTATTCAAATACTGCCAAACTCAAAGTATTAGCAAATGGCAGCAGTAATGGAATTGACCTGAATTATTTCTCAAAAAATGATTTATTACTCGCTCAGTCTTTAGAGTTAAGGTATGAATTGAATATACCTTCCAATAGTAAAGTAGGTATTTTCATTGGTCGCCTAGTTGGGGATAAGGGAATTAATGAACTGATAGAGGCAACTGCTGAAATAATGGAATCGGAGAGTGATTTTCATTTAATTTTAGTAGGGAGTTTTGAAAATGAGCTCGATCCATTGGAAGTTGAAACAATGGAGAAAATACTTGAAATTTCAAATATTCATGTGTTGGGCTTTCAGTCAGACGTAAGACCTTACTTGTTGGCTTCGGACTTCTTGGCGTTTCCTAGTTACAGAGAAGGGTTTCCAAATGTCCCTCTTCAGGCTGGTGCAATGGGTTTGCCAGCTATTGTGAGTGATATAAATGGCTGTAACGAAATTATTATAGATGAGTACAATGGATTGATCGTCCAACCTAAAAATGTAATGTCATTGAGGAATGCTATGTGCCGTTTGTTGAATGATGAAAAGTTAATAATGAGCCTAAAGGGAAATTCAAGAAAATCAATTGAAGACCGATTTGATAGGATTCTCGTTTGGGAAGCATTATTTTTTGAATACAACGATCAATTGAATACCTATGTATATTAAGTTTTTTAAACGCCTTGTTGATTTCTCAGGAGCCTTTACGATTCTACTATTATCAAGTCCTTTAATGTTAGTGTCTATATTATTACTCTCTTTAGCCAATTCTGGTAAGCCGTTTTTCGTTCAACCAAGACCTGGACTGAATGGAAGGGTTTTTAGAATCATCAAATTTAAAACGATGAATGATAAGACAGATAAGACTGGTGAGCTGCTTTCTGATAGCAAAAGATTGACTAAAGTAGGTTATTGGATTAGGAAGTTATCGATTGATGAGTTACCACAAATGATAAATGTTTTGAAAGGTGAGATGTCGTTAGTAGGTCCAAGACCTCTGTTGGTAGATTACCTTGAGTTGTATTCTGAGGAACAAAATAGGAGGCATAATTTAAGACCAGGTATTTCAGGGTGGGCTCAGGTAAACGGAAGAAATACCCTTGATTGGAAACAAAAATTTGAATTCGATGTATGGTATATCGATAATTGCTCCTTTGGTCTGGATTTGAAAATACTGTTTTTAACCATACTGAAAGTGTTTAAAACAGAAGGAGTTAGTTCAAAAGAGTCAATTACAATGGAGAGGTTTTTAGGTGACAACTGAGCCGAAATCAAGCTGGAAAATAGTATGAAATGAAGTTAAAGAAAATTGCAATATTCGGAAAAGGTGGCTTCGGTCGTGAAGTACACATGCTAATAGAGCAAATAAATCAATGTGAATTGTCTTGGGATTTTGCTGGTTTTTTTGATGACTCCAAGCCTAAAGAGGGTTCTATTAATGGTCAACCATATTTAGGTGGTTTAGCAGAACTCAATGATTTGAAAGAAGAGTTATGTCTTGTAATCGCCATTGGAAATCCTGCCACTAAGAAATATATATTAGACCGAATTATAAATGAAAGTATCACGTATCCAGTACTAATTCATCCCTCCGTACTGATTGGCGACCGTCAGTTTGTATCCATTGGAGAAGGATCTATAATTTGCGCTGGCAGTATAATTACTGTGAATATTGAAATAGGTAAGCATGTTATTCTAAATTTAGCCTGTACAATTGGGCATGATACAGTCATACGCGACTTTTGTGCTTTCATGCCACATGTAAGCATCTCAGGTGAGGTGATAGTGAACAAAGATGTTTATGTTGGAACTGGAGCTAGTATAATAAATCAAGTAGAGATAGGTGAAAACACGACAGTTGGAGCAGGATCGGTCGTTACTAAAAGTCTTCCAAATGCATGTGTGGCAGTAGGTATACCCGCAAAACCAATTAAGTTTAAATAAATTATGGAATCAAGAATATGGCTTTCATCTCCTCATATGGGAGGAAATGAACTTAAATATATAAAGGAAGCTTTTGACACCAATTGGATTGCTCCATTAGGGCCTAATGTTGACAATTTTGAAAAAGAGTTGGGGGATTATTTAAATGTAAGCCATGTAGCTGTTTTATCTAGTGGCACAGCTGCTATTCACTTGGCTTTGATTTTATTGGGAGTGAAAGCTGGGGACGAAGTTATTGCTCAAAGCTTCACTTTTTGTGGAACTACAAATCCAATATTGTATTTAGGAGCAACACCTGTTTTAGTTGACAGCGAAAAGGAGACTTGGAACCTTGATCCTGTTTTACTCGAAGAAACTATTTTGGACCGCATTAAAAAGGGGAAAAGACCTAAGGCCGTTATTATGGTTCACCTCTATGGCATGCCAGCCAGAATGAAAGAGCTTGTTGAGGTCTGTCAACGATATGAAATTCCTTTGATTGAGGATGCTGCTGAAGCGCTTGGTTCAACGATTGATGGAAGGAAGGCAGGCAGTTTTGGTGATTTAGGTATACTATCGTTTAATGGAAATAAGATTATCACGACCTCAGGAGGGGGAGCTCTGGTGAGTAATAATGCTCAATGGATTGAAAAATCTCGTTTTTTAGCTACTCAGTCACGAGATGAAGCCCCTCATTATGAACATACAGAACTAGGCTATAATTACAGAATGTCAAATATTTTGGCAGGTGTTGGTCGAGGCCAGTTGGAGGTCTTGGATAGCCATGTATTAAAAAGGAGAGAGGTGAATGCTTACTACCGTAAGCACCTAAACTTTGAAGGCATCCGTTTCCAATCTGAGGTGAGTGATAAAGACTTCTCCAATTATTGGTTAACTTCAGTTAAAATTGAGCCTGAGTTGCTTGGAGTAGATCGTGAAGATGTTCGACTTGAATTATGGAAAAGTAATATAGAAACACGACCGCTTTGGAAACCGATGCATCTGCAACCTTTGTATAGACATTGTCCTTATTATGGTAATGGCGTTAGTGATGAGTTGTTTTTAAATGGGTTATGCCTTCCTTCGGGTTCTAACCTAACTTCAATTGAATTGGAAAGAGTAGTTAGTGGGTTGAAAAAAATGATCAGTAAGCTGTGAAAAGAGGTTTTAGTACTTTAAATATTCTCCCTAGATGGATTATAGTAT
The DNA here is from genome assembly GCA_963977345.1 of uncultured Roseivirga sp. GTDB lineage: Bacteria > Bacteroidota > Bacteroidia > Cytophagales > Cyclobacteriaceae > Roseivirga. The sequence goes on along the minus strand of CAXBPM010000037.1, from coordinate 6,902 downwards.
TCATCGATTTGATTGTCTATTCATTATCCGCTTTGGTTGGTTATTTTCTTCGTTTGAACTTCAATGTTGAAAGCCTGTATGCTTATAACTTCTTACAGGGAATAGTCATTTTTACTCTTGCAGGCCTTATTAGTTCGCTAGTAACGAGGAGTTTTGCAGGAATCATTAGGTACACCGGTATTCAAGATACTTTAAGGGTGCTTTATGCCTGTTTACTTACCTTAGTTATCGCTTTAGGAATTAACACCATTAAGGAAAATGCCATTCCTTATTCCATCGCTACGATTGCCTTTTTCGTTTCTGTGGTAGTATTAACAAGTTATCGCCTTCTGGTTAAAGAACTGTTTTCATTTTACCGTACCATTCCAAAAGTAAGTAAGAAGATTATCATTTTTGGTGCAGGACAATCAGGTATGATCACCAAACAATTATTAGATAATGATACCTCCACAAATGTTAAAGTAATAGGATTCTTTGAGGATAACCCAAGGAAAATAGGAAATGTACTTAGTGGTGTTCGCATTTATTCTGCACGAAATGACTTTGAGAGAGTGGTGATTAAAAACAATCCTAGTGAATTAATCATAGCAACTACTAGTATGTCATTAGATAGGAAAAATGAACTTGTGGATCAATGTTTAGAATTTGGGATTAAAGTTTCAACTGTTCCTTCTGCTGACCAATGGATTGGAGGAGAGTTTGGTATAGATCAAATTCACGAGGTTAAAATTGAAGATCTTTTGGGGAGAAATCCAATTAGCTTGAAAAACAAGTATGTGAATCAGGATTTGTCAGGTAAAAGTATCTTAATTACAGGAGCTGCTGGTTCTATTGGTTCGGAATTAGTTAGACAAATTATAAGATACAATCCATCCAAGCTGATTTTATTAGATCAGTCAGAGTCGGGACTTTTTGAAATTGAAAATGAGATACGCGGTTTAAGATCACTCGGAGAAACACTGATTTGCTATGTGGCAGACGTGACAAACCGTGAGAGAGTAAGGAGATTATTTAGCCAGTATAGACCCGAATTTGTTTTTCACGCAGCTGCGTATAAACATGTACCGATGATGGAAATCAATGTCCCAGAGGCTATTGAGTGTAATCTCATGGGCACAAGGAATTTAGCTGACTTATCTGTAGAATATGACGTCAAGAAATTTGTGATGATTTCTACTGATAAGGCGGTTAACCCAACAAGTGTAATGGGGGCAACTAAACGGGCAGCCGAAATCTATGTTCAATCATTGAACAACCTACTGTCTGAGATTGAAGCTGATAGCCCTACCCGTTTTATCACTACCCGATTTGGGAATGTGTTGGGGTCAAATGGTTCCGTGATTCCAATTTTTCAAAAGCAAATTCAGAAAGGTGGGCCAATTACAGTAACTCATCCTGATATAACTCGGTACTTTATGACAATACCTGAAGCCTGTAGTCTAGTATTGGAAGCAGGTGTAATGGGAAATGGGGGGGAGATTTTTGTTTTTGATATGGGCAAGTCCATCAAGATTGTGGATTTGGCAAAAAGAATGATTCAACTCTCGGGCTTAAAAGAGGGGAAAGATATTGATATAGTTTACTCCGGTTTAAGACCTGGTGAAAAGTTGTTTGAAGAGCTTTTGGATGATAAAGAAAATACCATGAGTACCCATCACCCCAAGATAATGATTGCGAAAGTGAGGGCTTTGGATTTTTCAAAAGTCAAATCTCATTATTCTGACTTAGAAGAATTAGTATATTCAACACCTATCAGTGGAGACGATTTGGATATGAAAATGGTGAAGGTTCTAAAGTCTCTCATTCAAGAGTACAGGAGCAAGGAATCTAAATTCACTATGCTTGATCGTTAGCGTATAGTCTCTAAAATAAGGACTAACTGAAATTTAATATGAGAAATTCAAGGGTCGAAAAAGGATGATGAATTTATATCAAAGAGGATATACTTATCTGTTTTTCGAATTTTAAATTTTTTACTAAAGTCTTATTGAAAGCTATTTCAATAAGACTTTTTTTTGTCTATGAATAGTATGAAATGAGTTGTTGTGCCTGTGGCTTATTGATAATGTAAATACTGTGGGGGAAATAAGATTTAAGGCTGAAGAGTCCCTTTTTTGCTGCAACGGAGTGAAGTCATAAGCTGAGCCTATGGACTAGGCTGGTTCAAAAGTAGGTTATAGAGAGATCGATTTTATCGTTGACCAGTAATTACTCATTGTTTTTTGGGTACAATGTCAAAGTGCTGTAAATCTCAACGACTATTATTTGGCCTATCCATTAAACAACACATAAAAGCGGCTCAATTCATTATGAATTGAGCCGCTTTTATTATGCTTTGTAAATATTGTAACTACTATCTAAACTTAGGTTTCTTTCTAGATGGCGAGAATAACTGTGATAAGAAATTATCAGGTAGATACATTTCTAGTCTAATTTGAAAGATATAATAAGCGTCATTTTTCAAAGGATTTCCTCTATCCCAACCTGCTGGTCTTGATGGAAAGCCACCTTCGCCAGCTCTATCAGATAGTGCTTTAGCAAGTATAGCAGTTTCAGTGTTTTCCCCAAATAATGCATCAAATGCAGCTGGGTCGACATGTTCCTTACTAATATCATCTAGATAGTCCGTAAAAGTATGTCTATAACCAGCCTCTAAAAGGATATCTATCGCGTCATTCGCTTTTAATCTTATCCCTATACCGACTGGTATAACCATAATCCGTCCTGAATAAGGTGTTAATTCAGTCTGTAAAGGCCGCAATGGAACCCAATTCCCTTCATATAGTCCTTTTGGATTGTTTGAACTTAGGCCAATACCCGCATAGATATATGGGTTGATAAGAGGCCTTCTAGTGTAAGAGTTATTTACTGGGATTAAATTGAAAACAAGAAGGGCTGATAATTCAATATTATTTGACCTAAAAGAAAGGTTTCTAGGACGCCTAGTGTCATTCCCACCAAACCTATTCTCCCGCTCTTTAATTTTTTGGTTTAAGGAGTCCGCACCAGCAATTTGATACCAGTTTAGGTCAACTCTCAGACTTAACTGAGAACCAAATTTTTTCCTAAGCCCGATACCTAAGTTGGGTCTTGCCGTGAAGCCATCATAGAGTACATCATGTAAATCACCATGATAAGTAGAGGCACCTAAGCCAAAAGAAAACATCATGCTTCTGTCTCGTCTTCTAGAATAGAAGCTTTGAGCATTGACAGAATCAACTACAATGAAAATAAATAAAAGAAGAAATAACGTTTTTTTCATTCCGAATACACAAGAGTGCAAAACTATATACTGAAAAACATTTATAAATATGTGGTGGTTACACTAAACGTACTTCGGTGAGGCTATGCAAAACTAGGCAATTTTCTTATAAATAGAAAATCCTTCGGCATTTTACCGAAGGATTTTTAAGCGCACCCGGAAGGAGTCGAACCCTCAACCCCCAGAGCCGAAATCTGGTACTCTATCCAGTTGAGCTACGGGTGCCGGATTATTCTATCCTAAAACCTCTTGAACTTTAGCTGCTGCATCTTTCAAAAGAATCGCAGAATGAACTGCTAAACCACTTTCGTCAATGATTTTAGCACCTTCTTCAGCATTTGTCCCTTGTAAACGAACAATGATTGGGATACTAATATTTCCTATTTTCTTGTAAGCTTCAACAACTCCGTTAGCAACTCGGTCACATCTAACAATACCACCAAAAATGTTAATTAATATTGCTTTAACATTAGGGTCTTGAAGAATAATTCTGAATCCTGCTTCAACTGTTTCTGCATTTGCCGATCCTCCTACATCTAAAAAGTTTGCAGGCTCTCCACCTGAAAGCTTAATGATATCCATAGTAGCCATAGCTAAACCAGCCCCGTTTACCATGCAACCAACGTTTCCATCTAGTTTAACATAGCTCAAGCCGAACTTACCAGCCTCTACTTCTGCAGGGTCTTCTTCAGAAACATCTCTTAAAGCCAATAGGTCTGGGTGACGCATTAAAGCATTGTCGTCCAAATCTACTTTTGCATCAACAGCAAGTATTTTATTATCCGAAGTTTTTAAAACAGGGTTGATTTCAAACATTGAAGAGTCTGAGCTCTCATATGCTTTGTATAAAGAGAAAATGAATTTAACCATTTCCTTAAATGCATTACCTTCTAGACCTAATTTGAAAGCTACTTTTCTAGCTTGGAAACCTTGAAGTCCAACTTTTGGATCGATCCATTCTTTAATGATTTTTTCTGGGCTATTTTCCGCAACTTCTTCAATGTCCATTCCACCTTCGGTAGAAGCCATGATTACATTACAGCCTTTAGCTCTATCTAATAGAATGCCCATGTAATATTCCTTAGGCTCAGAGTCGCCAGGGTAATACACATCTTGTGCGATAAGCACTTTATTTACTTTCTTTCCAGCAGGTCCAGTTTGATGAGTTACAAGAGTTCCTCCTAAGATGGCATCGGCTATGGTAGGTACTGCGTCTAAACTTTTGGCCAAAACTACTCCGTGAGATCCCGTTTCGTTTACTGTACCTTTTCCACGACCACCAGCATGGATTTGAGCTTTTACAACATACCAAGATGTTCCTGTTTCAGCATTCAGTTTCTTTGCCGCTTCTAAAGCCTCATCAGCTGTAGAGGCAACAATGCCTTCCTGAATTTTTACTCCATGTTTTTTTAGTAGTTCCTTTGCTTGATATTCGTGGATATTCATGTGTCAGAATTTTTGCACGAAACTACACCTTTGACCTTAATATAACAAGGAAAATAGGAGGCGTTCTTTTCAGTTGTACATGATCATTCGCATGATATTTACTATGTTTGGTTCGATAAGTAGCTATGGAGATTTTAAAGGCAGAAAGTGTAAGGAAGTCATATGGTGATTTAGAAGTGCTCAAAGGCATTCACCTCACTGTTCAAAAGGGGGAGGTACTGTCGATTGTGGGAGAGTCAGGAGCAGGTAAGAGTACATTACTTCATATTTTAGGGACTTTAGATTTAGCAGATACTGGTGGCGTGATGATCAACGGGAAGTCGGTTCAAGGAATGAACCCTAAACAATTGGCGAGTTTCAGAAATCAAGAAATTGGCTTCATCTTCCAGTTTCATAATCTTTTGCCAGAATTTACGGCTTTGGAAAATGTGTGTCTACCAGCATTGATTTCCAATTCAAATGAGAAGGAAGTATTTAAAAAAGGAGAAAAACTTTTGACCAAACTTGGGCTTCTTTCCAGAATGGATCATAAACCTTCTGAACTTTCTGGTGGAGAACAGCAACGAGTGGCGGTAGCTAGGTCACTTATAAATGACCCCAGTCTTGTTTTTGCGGACGAACCAAGCGGTAATCTGGATTCGAAAACAGCCGAAGATTTACATCGCTTGTTTTTTGAACTGAGAGATGAACTCAATCAAACCTTCGTGATTGTAACACACAATCAATCACTGGCCGCCATGACTGACCGTAAGATCGAGATCCGAGATGGCGTAATTGTTAGTCAATAGTTGCTTATCTAGTTTTCTTAACCACTTTACAACGGATGGAAGATTTGCCGTATAATGATCCTGGTAAGAAATAACCAAGCCTGAAGCCGAATCTAAGATAAGCATCATTAGTTCCTGCGCCACGTGCATCGCCCGCGGCAGCTGCATCAAAGCCTAACTCTACTCTTCTGTCTGATAGCTGTGACGCCACAGGATCGGCAAATGAAGAAGGGTCTCTATAATTAGCGCTAACATCATCTAAGTATTTGGTCAACGCTGCTGTGTATTGCATTTCTAATTGGAGGTCAACATTTCTATTGATGAATATACTTACCCCCACACCTACAGGAATTACTAGCGCTAAAGTGCCATATTCAACACCTTCAAGCCTCATTGGGCGCAACTCGTAGTCTGTCCCAGCCAAAGTAGCTTTGGGTTTGTTGGTGGTGATTCCTAAACCTAAATGAAAATAAGGGTTAACAAAGGCCCTATCTTTATAACCAGAATGTGGGTGGCGAAAAGCATAATAAAGCGCTTGAGCTGTAAATTCAATATTGGTGGCTTTGAAGGATAAATTTCTTTGAATTCTTGCCGTCTCAACGGAAAGAGAATCAGCTCCTTTAATAGAATAGACGGATAAGCTTCCTCTTAAAGCAATGTTGTCTGTGAAAAGATGTTCGTACGCCAACGAAGTGCTTAATCCCATTTGAACTTTAGTGTCTGTTGCCAAGGCACTTAATTCTCCGAAATAAGTATTCAGGCCAAAACCGAAGGTAACCCTCGAAATCCTGTCAAAATCCCCTGTGGTGGAGTATTGCTGGCCCATGATGCTCTTCGAGACAATAACAAAAAGCAATAACAAAAAGCGTGATTTGGTCATTCGTTGAAAATTTGATTTAGGCTTAGAACCATAAAGATATAATTCAAACGCAAAAAAAAGCTATGTATTGGCAGATTTCATCTTATTCAGCATGATTTCAATGTGCTTTTTTGCCCCGAACATATCTTGATACACAGCTGCTACCTTGTGCTCAACATCTAAAAGGTAAGTTATTCTCTTCGGGACCTTGATCAAAGGAATTAGAGCGTCATAAGATTTGCATACTTCACCCTTAGGGTCAGAAAGTAGCTCAAATGGGAGGCTATACTCTTTTTTGAATTTCTGGTGACTGGAAATACTGTCCTTACTTATTCCAATAACCGTCACATCTAAGTCTATGAAATCAGAAAAGGCATCCCGAAAGGTGCATGCCTCTTCAGTGCAGCCTGGAGTGAAATTTTTTGGGTAGAAATAAATAATGCAAGGTTTGCCCTTGAGGCTGAGGCTTAGGTCAAATATTTGTTCTGAGGTACTTTCTAGTTTTATTTCTGGTGCTTTTGAACCAATTTTTAATGCCATGCTTTATGTTTGAGTAATTAATTTTTTT
>CAXBPM010000036.1:0-15308 GCA_963977345.1 uncultured Roseivirga sp. | reverse complement strand
TTAGTAGTGGCGGAGCCTTTATTGACAACGTTACTTTTACTGTGAAATCGATACCAAGACCTAAATTCGTGGTTAAGGTTGATGGCAAAGACTATGATGCTGAAAAAGGTTACAATGGTATTCCTAATCAGCTTAGTTTGATATTAGAGCCAGATGAAGACTTTCTTAAAAACTTCAAGTCTGATGCTAACTTCTTTGTATCGAAGGCAAAAGTGATGTTAATTCAAAATAATCGTCAAAGTGGGACGATCGATATAACGGCAGCAAAAACCGATGTTGATTTGGCTCCTTTGAAAGCTAGAATGAGATCAGGAGATAGGCTTGTTGTTATTGTTGAAGAATATACACGTCTGAACTTTGCTCAGCAAAGAGAAATAGTGAAGTACAGCGATAATGGGAATATAAATATTAATTAATTATGAGAACTCTCTCAGCAATTTGTTTTTTACTCTTAGTGAGTGCCAGTAGTTTTGGCCAAGCCAATTCCAATGGAACCGCACCTATTGATAGTGTGCAAAACTCAAGAAGGTATAATATTAATTCTGTTAGGCCAATCAGAAGCGAAGACGTAATGTTTAGCATTCGGGTATGGTCAAAAATGGACCTGAGAGAGAAATCTAATGAAGGCTGGAACTCTAGGTATTCTAAGATTGTAGAGATCATTTTTGATGGTATTGACCTTTGGTACAACTCTGCTGAAGGAGAAGGAATTGCCCCTTATGATCCTTTGACCCAAGGTTTTGGTGATTCAGATTTACTATCCGATAAGAACTCTTATACGGATAGAGTGATCATTGATGGAACCAAAGGTGAGGATGCGACTTTGGACGAAATTGATCGATGGAAAAATGAGGCCATTACTCGTGGTGTAGATGCAGATGCTTATGTTCAACAGAAAAGCCGAGAGAAATTGGCCCCAGATTCTATTCCAAAGAATAGAATTGCAATGTTGGAAATTGAAGAGGACTTGATCTTTGATAGAAACCGATCTGTGCCTATTTGGGACACTCAATCTGTTAAAATTGTTGCTCAGGCAGATATAGCAGGTGGTGTTGAAAAGGAGATGGTAAGGGTCAAATACAAGGATTTGGTAGCCTATTTGGATAAAGTATATCGTGAAAGCGTGGCGAATAAGGAGGAGAATGTTAGTGCCTTTTGGTTTAACCCACGAAACCCACGAAACTTTGATATTAGCTTAACCAATGCTTTTGATATGCGATTGTTCAGTTCTAATATTATTAAGTTTTCTAACCCAAGTGATGCGGCCATGGAGCAGTTCTTTGAGGCTCAAATTACAGCTGGAAAGAGAAACTTGATGGAGATATCAAGGGATTTCAGATACCAACTATTAGAGACTATGCATAACCTTTGGGAATACTAAAGAAGGTTGTCAGTTATTATAACAGGAAAGGAGGCTTAGGCCTCCTTTTTTTGTTGGAAGAAGTTCTGAATTCTCCTTGCCCTGGCCTCTCCGGCAATCGCAGATAATTCTTCGAAACTGGCACTTTCAATTTGGCTCATGGTGCGAAACTCTTTGAGTAACTTATCTACAGTAAACCTTCCAATCCCTTTTACATTTTCAAGCTCAAAGTTGAAACTGTTTTTGCTTCGTAAATCGCGATGAAAAGTGATGGCAAAGCGGTGGGCTTCGTCTCTCAGTTTTTGGATCAACCTCAATGACTCTGACTTTTTATCAATGTGAAGTGGGAATGAATCTTCTGGAAAATAGATTTCTTCCAACCTTTTGGCGATGCCAATAATGGGGATTTGTCCATAAATGCCTAGAGTTTTCAATGCATCACAGGAAGCACTTAATTGGCCCTTTCCTCCATCTATGACAATGAGCTTTGGCAACGGCTGATTTTCTTCCAGCAAACGCTTATATCGCCTGCCTACTACCTCTGTCATCGAAGCGAAATCATCTGGACCAATCACCGTTTTGATTTTGAAATGGCGGTAGTCTTTTTTTGATGGGCGTCCCATTTTGAAACACACCATTGAAGCCACGGGGTTTGTCCCTTGTATGTTTGAGTTATCAAAGCATTCAATATGCACTGGCAATTCTTTCAGTTGAAGGTCTTTTTGCAACTGCTTCAATACTCTGTTTCCTTTGTCCTTTACATTGTCGAGGGATTGATACTTTTCTTTTTTCGCGAACAGTGAATTCTTTAATGAGAGTTCTACCAGTTTACGCTTGTCGCCAATTTGAGGTACAACAGGCTGGAAGGTTTCGGAGCCTAAATCTATTGGCTTGTTGGTGAGGATTTCCTTTGTAATACTTTGGTAACGATCACGCATATCAACCAACATGAGCGATAGAATTTCTTCGTCTGTTTCGTTGAGCTTTTTCTTAATCTCACTGGTTTTGGAGAGATTAATCATTCCATTTTTAATGCGGATGTAGTTAACGAAGGCGTACTTTTCATCAGAAACGATAGAAAATACATCTACATCCGTAAGCTTTGGACTTACTATGATGGACTTGGAATGGAAGTCATCTACCAACTCCAGCTTTTCTTTAAACTCTTGTGCTTTTTCAAATTGTAATTGTTCAGCCGCTTCATGCATTCGCTCTTTGAAGTAGCTTTTAGGTAGCCCCAAATTTCCTTTCAAAATGTTCAATGCCTGATCAACATCTTTGAGGTAATCTTCTTCGCTTTGAAAAGCTTCACAGGGTCCCTGGCAATTGCCCAAGTGGTATTCTAGGCATACTTTGAATTTCCCTTTTGCGATATTTTCTTTTGATAAGTCATAGCGGCAAGTGCGCAAAGTGAACAAACTATTGATCAGTTTGAGCACATTGTTCATGGCCCTTACATTGGTGAAAGGCCCGAAATATCTACCGAGGGAGGGAATCAGTTTACGTGTACTGTAAACCCTAGGAAATCGCTCATTGGAAACACATAGGTAAGGATACGTCTTATCATCCTTCAGTAGAATGTTGTACTTGGGCTGGTTCTGCTTAATGAGGTTATTCTCTAGCAGCAGTGCATCAAACTCGGAATTAACGAGCACAATTTCGATGCTTACAATTTCGCTGACCATACGACTGGTCTTTTTACTGTGCTGTGCTGATTTATTGAAATAACTCGATACCCTCTTTTTTAGAGATTTTGCCTTCCCCACATAGATGAGTGTATCCTCAGCATTGTAATACCGATAGACGCCCGGGTTGTCGGGTAATTTTAAAATGTCTTTTGGTGAAAAGCGGGTCGCCTCCATTGACCTGTTTAGTAAATTTCGGGATCATATATTGTAGAGCCAGATGTGGTATCCTGTGGCACGAGTATGTCTTGAAACTTCTGACAATCTATCTCCATTTGAAGGTTAGTCGGACGCTCAAAAAGACCTTTCTGAAGATTTATAGAAGTGTCTTTATATACTTTTTCAAAAAATCGACCAACAATAGGGAGTGCAGTTCTTGCCCCTTGCCCATCAGGCCAATAGCTAAAGTGAATAGCACGATCATCTCCACCCACCCAAGCACCTGCCACTAAGTCTTTGGTTACAGTCATAAACCAACCATCAGAAGCATTTTGGGTAGTGCCTGTTTTGGAGCCAACTGAATTTTTGGTTTGGCTATAATCTGTAATTGCGTATTCAGACCTAAGTCTTTGTCCTGAGCCATTTATCGTGTTTTCTTGTAACATATTGAGCATTACATAGGCTACGTCTTCACTAATGGCTCTTTTCTTCTGAGGTACTTTGCTCCAGATAATATTGCCAAAACGATCTTCAATTTTGGTAACGTAATGAGCTTCAATGTGCGTTCCTTTGTTGGCAAATGTGCCAAAGGCCGAAACCATTTCTTTTACCGAAACATCTATGGTACCGAGTGCAATCGCATAGAAAGGAGGTATTTCAGATTCAACCCCTAGTCTATTGGCCATCTTAGCAACATTATCGGGTTTTACGATGTCCATTACTCTTGCAGATATGGAATTGACAGATTTTGCCATGGCAGTTTTCATCGTCATTGTTTCACCACTAAAAGAGTTCTCTGCATTCTGAGGTGCCCAAGGGTTTGATTGTCCAGGGATCTTAATTGTAATAGGTTGATCTACAAATTCATAACAAGGAGAGAACCCTTTTTCAACTGCTGTAGCATATAGGAATGGTTTGAATAGGGAGCCCGCTTGCCTTTTTCCCAACCTTACATGATCAAATTTGAAGTATTCATAATCAATTCCTCCCACCCAAGCTTTGATTTGGCCATTGTGAGGATCAGCCGCCATAAAGCCGGCCTGTAAAAAGTGTTTGTAATACTTGAGTGAGTCCATTGGGCTCATTACCGTATCGATCGCACCCTTCCAAGAAAACACCTTCATCGGGATTTTCTTGTTCAAATAGTAATCTATTGAGTCTGATCCAGCACCATATTCTTTTACTAAGCTTCTATATCTTTCGGTTCTAGGAAGCGCACTGTCCTTAATAAAGTCTTTAATCACTCGGCCTTCATCGTCAATCCATGGCTCTCGCATATTTCCGTTGGCATCCTTCAATTTGTTGAAGAAACTGGATTGAATTTGGCGCATGGTGCTGTCCATGGCTTCTTCGGCATAGCGCTGCATTCTGCTATCAATGGTGGTGTATATTTTTAGCCCATCGGCAAATAAATCGTAACCTAAATCTCTGGCAATTACAATAAGGTCTTTTTGTACCTCTGCTCTAAAATATTGGCCTGGGCCAAAATTTTGATCTTGGGCATTATAATCAAGTACAATGTCTTGTGGAGCCAAGGTGTCATAGGCTGCTTTTTCAAGATATCCGTACCTCACCATTTGACTCATCACCACATTCCTTCTCGACTTTGAGTTTTCAGGGTTCCTTAAGGGGTTATAGCGAGTAACTGCTTTTTGAAGCCCCACCAGTACCGCGGCTTCTTCAACATTGAGTTGCTTTGGCTTTTTATTAAAGAAGCTCTCTGCGGCAGACTGAATTCCAAAAGTGTTGTTTCCAAAACTTACTTGATTGAAGTACATCGCCATCAACTCGTCTTTGGTATAAGATCTTTCTAATCTAACCGCTAAAATCCACTCCTTGGTTTTGTAAATAAGCTGGTCTAGCATACGATTAACACCTTCTAGCTTTCCTTTTTCATCCTCTTCAATGACACGTGTATCGAACAGATTTTTGGCCAATTGCTGGGTTACTGTACTTCCTCCTCCTTGTGGGTTGAAAGTAATCACCCCGAAAGCCGCCCTTAACATACTGCGCAGGTCAATTCCAGAATGGCCGTTGAAACGAATATCCTCGGTTGCTTTTAGCGCATTGATCAAGTTAGGCCCTAGTTGGTCATAGGTAACTGGCTTCCGGTTATCTCTGTAATAAGCACCAAGAATTTCATCATCGGCACTAAAGAGCAATGAACTTAAATTTTGTTCAGGGTTTTCTAATTGGCTATAGCTAGGGAGTTCGCCAAATAATTGGCCTGTATTGCTACTCACTGCCCAGATGTATACAGGGAAGCCCACAAAGACTAAAACGAAGCCTACCCAGAGGAGTATCGTTAATTTCTTGAGTATCTTTTTGTCACCTTTCTTCTCTTCCTTGGCCATGTCTATTGATAGAATGTATTATGAAATCTGAGGTAAGCTTCCAATTCTTTGGTTTTAAACAGCATTTGGAAGTTGTCTCTTGATATTGCAAAATTATTAAAATTTGAATCGACTTCTATAGTGAAGTCTGCTAAAGCTTTTTTGAAAGCCCTGTGATAAGCCTCGACCGATTTTTTGTCTTCAAAAGAATTGATGAATACAATGCCCAGCTTTTTACTTTCATCAAACTCTAATTGCCCCACACTTAGTTTTAAATGAGAGAATGAATTTTTATTGAAATTCTCAATTGCAGTTTTTAAGTCCGTAGTCTTCGTTACCTCACTGTTATATACAATCGCTAAAAGGTGAAGTTGTTTAAGATCTTCGCTGTATTCAAAATCTTCACTCCTTACGATGGTTTCCTTTATAGGGTTAACTGCTATCAACAGGTCCTTGGCGTAATTGGTCAAACGGCCTTCTGGGTATTTGGATACAAAAGCATTCAGGGCTTCTTCATAAGAAAACAAGTTTTCCGTTTTCGCTTTTAATATGGCCGAAAGCAATTCTACGGTAGGCAGAAAGTCTACATCTTCAAAGGATTGCAAAGCACCCCGTAAAATCTGATCGGCCTTCACATATTCTCCATTTTCATAGGCGCCATAAGCAGATGCATATACTTTTTGCAATGCCTTATTACGTGCTTCCTTTTCCGCCAAGTAATTCGGGTTGATAAGTGTTTTGGCAATCAAGGACTCAGGGAAAGCATCAATAATTTGCTGCTTATAACCTTGCGCTTGGTTTGCATCTGTTTCAAGGTAAAGTGTATACAAGGCAAAAAGGGCATCGAGCTTATACTTTGTATCAGGGTATTTTTGAACAAGCGTTTTGTAACTGCTTGCCGCCTTGGCGTCTTTTTCCAGCCCAAACCTATATACTGTGCCCAGCTTAAAGTAAGCCTCCTGAATTTCTAAGTGCAGCTTTTCTCTTGCTTCTGGCGTGGTTGGAATACTGGCCAGTAATTCTTTTTTCTTTGCAGACCTTCCTTCATCGGCTGGAGCGGTTTCTTCTGGTTTTTCGGCTGCGTCATCGGTAATGCCATCTTCAGTTGATGTTTCCGTAGTTGAAGAAGCTTCTTTCGAAGAGCGCCTCCAGTTGTCTTCTAGTTTTCTGTTGCCCCAGCGTCTTTGAAACTCTATGGTTCCAAGCTCTACTGCCGCATCGTTGTAATAATACCATTCGCTTGAAGGCGTAGTCGAAGTAAAGCCGCCCCCGCTGGAAGGAGAGATAACGGAGCCTGTTGAAGCTGCATTTTGTCTTTCTTCTCTCTCACGTGCTTTCGCCTCTTTTTCTTGTTGGCTCAAATAATTATCAAGGAAAGCATCTAATGATATTGCTGGCAGTTCTGCCAAGGAAAGCAGACTGTCATTCACCTGAATGGTTTTGAGCTGGGTTACAAAATCGCTGAGTACCTCTTTTCGTTTTACATGGATTGGGTAACCATCAATATCAGGCGGCATTATGGAAACTGCGCTGTCATAATAATTGCTGGACAGTTCGAATTTCTCATAGATGTCAAAATAGAGTTGGCCAATCCTTAAATAAGAAAGTGATTTCTGTCGGGGCGAAGGCTCTTCCACCGCTACTGCTTGCAAGTAGTTGCCAATGGCCAGGTCATAATGGGTTTGCTTCTTTTCGAATTCTCCCATTTCGTAATAGATCTTGCCTTGGTATTCTTTGTTTTTCCCATCCTTTAAAAGTTGAGCATAAAATTTTCTCACCCTTTCTATTTCTGCAGCACCATTTACCGCACTCACTTGTTGCATATTTAGCTTGGCATGGAATGTAAGATCATAGGGCGGAGTACCTGCCAACGAGGCTTTGTAGTATTTATAGGCTTCGGCATTCTGACCTTTTCCTTGTTCTATTTGGCCTAGAATAAAATTGATTCGAGACTTCGTGTCTTTCTTGGTAATGACTTCGGCCACCTCTTTGAGGTTGGTGGCCATGGCTTCATAATCTTCCTCGCGCTGATAATAATACGCCAACATCACTTTATAATTGGCCATGTTTTCATCATCAAGCTCTTCCGTTTCTAAATAATTAGAAACCTCTTTGGCCTTTTCTTTATCACCAGCATCCATGTAGGTTTGCATTAAGGCAATCAGCGAAGCATGCCTAGTTGGGTCGTCTTCGCTGGTTTGATTAATGTATTGAAGGGTTTCAATGGCAAATTGAAATTCGGCCCTGAGGTGACGAATTTTACCAATAATCAGATAATTATCATCCGTCCAGTCGCTTGTTCCGTACCACTCAATAACTTGTGAGGCTTTCTTAAAGGCATCATCTAGTTTGGCCTTGTTGCTTTTTATGGTACCTGAATCAATATCAGGATAGATTTTTAGTACTTGGTCGTAATTATATTGGTATGAATCTTCAATTTGTTGATTGACTTCATTTAAATACTGATCGGCATAGAAGTATCCATTGTACCGAGCGTTCATGTTCTGATACCCTTTGGAATTACAACCTATGATGAGTGAAGTAATGGCCAGCAGACCAAAAATTCTGGTGATATGTAAAAATCTAAATTTCAAAATCTCGTTTACCCGATTAAGGAACGAAATTAAATCTTAATTAATACAAATAAAGGAAGTGGATTATCTATTAATCTATATTTTTGTTTCCCTTAGAAAATAACCGTGGCAAAGAATAAAAAAACACTTTCTAACTGGTTGAACAACAGGCACATCCTGATTATTCAGAATGAGGAAGACTTTTCTCATAAGGCGACCTATAATTTTACTTATGCTAGGATCGTCTTTTTTAGTCTAATCGCCTTCATTCTAGTTTTTGTAATCAGCTTTTACTTGGTGAATACTGTTTTGGCGCAGTGGTTCGACCCTACGCATGCTGAAAGAGAAACCAGAAAGGATTTGGTAACCATGAGCCTTTCACTCGATTCACTGGCGACAGAGTTAGAAAACAGAGATCTCTTTATTCAAAGTATGAAGCGGGTGTTGGACGGAGATGAGGCAACCGAAGGTGAAGAACTTGCGGAGACTAATTCTGAAGCGGTACAGCTATCACGGGATCCTAATTCTCAAGAAATTGATTCACTCTTTAAGTCTGAATTTGAAACAGGAGGAGATTTCCTTTTGGGTCGAAATATGGATAATATGGAGTTAAAGCAGACGTATTTGTTTTCGCCCATCAGTGGTTACGTTTCTCAATCTTTCGACCCAAGAAATGAGCATTTTGGAATTGATGTGGTTTCAAAGAAAGACGAGCCTGTAAAATGCATAGCAGACGGCACCGTAATATTTGCCTCATGGACACAAGACGCTGGGAATGTAATAGCCGTTCAGCACAAAGAGAATTTAATTTCAGTTTACAAACATAATTCTGCACTGACCAAAGAAGTTGGTAATTTCATCAGTGCAGGCGAAATCTTGGCCATTATTGGAAATACTGGAGAGTTGACCAATGGGCCACATTTGCATTTCGAACTATGGTATAACGGAAGTGCTGTGAATCCTGAAGATTTCATCGTATTTTAGACGCACTCAACTCAACCGTATATAGTAATGTTCACATCTAAGGAAGAAAAAAAAGCTACCGAAGAACAAAGTAATACCAGTAATATCATTGGTAAAGACACCGTACTCGAAGGCAGTATAGAGTCGCTCGGTAACATAAGAATTGAAGGCAAAATATTTGGCCACGCCAAAGCCAAGGCCAAATTGGTGATGGGCGCAGACGCCAGAGTAGATGGTAATGTAATCGCCAGAACCGCAGAAATTGCTGGAACAATTAAAGGCAATATTGAAATCTCTGAATTGCTAATTTTAAAGCCAACCGCAGTAATCAATGGCGATATACTTACCAATAAATTGGTAGTAGAACCAGGCGCTACATTTAATGGAGGCTGCAAAATGGGGCACTTGGCCAAAGATATTGAAATTGGAAAACCTGTAAGCCAGATCAGAGAAGCGGCCATAAAAAGGGCATAGTCCCTGAATCTAATTTTCACTTTCTGAAGGGCTCTTTTTAACAAAGGGTATATTGTAAAATGGATTCCAAACATAAAAAACCTGAAGAGAAGCCCTTAAAGCGTGCTGGGAACGCTTACCTGAAATACTCGCAACTGGGCATTCAAATGTTTGTGACTATTGGCCTATGTGGCTGGCTAGGTTACAAAATGGATGAATGGTGGAACAATGGTAAATCACTTTACATTATTATAATGATCTTCATAGGTGCATTCGGAGCCTTTTATATGTTATTTAAATCTTTACCGAAAGACAACTAAGCCAATTCTTTGGCCTAAATTTGCAGCCATGCAAAAGTTGAGTAAACAAATTGCCCAAACTTTAATATTCTCTGGTGTGATTGCAGCCTTAGTTTTTGGGCTACAACAAATCGAAGGTTCTGAAAGCTTTATTCACTCTCAAATCTGGCCGATTCTTATTTTCTCGGCTGTACTGGGGTTGATTATTGTTGGAATGAGCCACTGGGGAGTTAAAAACTTAGACCCACAGAGTCGCACTAATCTTTTTTTAGGAACCACAGTTTTAAGGCTAATATTCAGTATGGTCTTTATAGGCATCGTTCTTTTTAGAGGAGTTGAAGATCAAATAATATGGGTGGCGAATTTTTTCGTGGTCTATTTATTCTATCTAGTGTTTGAAATATATACCATTCTGTCTAACTTGCGCCAAATTTCGGGATAGGGGTTAAAAACCATGATGAAACTACCAAAGATGAATACTTCCAAAATACTGATGATTAGTCTCTTAATGGCTGTTTTTAGTATTTCAGGTTTAAATAATTTGAAAGCCTCTAGCGATAGCGATGGAGAGGAGAAAGCGGCAGGGGGTACTGATTTTATCATGCACCACATTACTGACGCTCACGAATGGCATTTAATTACGTTAGGTCATACTCACGTTACCATTCCTCTACCAGTAATTATTTATGATTACGAAGAGGGTATCAAAGTTCACATGTCATCTGCATTTGTGGATGCAGAGCACAATCCAATTGAAGTAGATGGTTACATGCTAGAGCATGGTAAACTTCATTCTACTAATCATGCAGAATTCCTTGATTTATCGATTACCAAAAACGTAGCATCACTTATTATAAGTATTGTTGTTTTGTCGTTGGTTTTCATTGCCGTAGCAAAGCGCTACAAAAAAGGTGTTTCAGCTCCAAAAGGCATTCAGTCGTTTTTCGAACCAATCATTATTTTCATAAGAGACGATATAGCTAAAACTAATATTGGTCCTAAATATGAGCGCTTCATGCCTTATTTATTGACACTGTTTTTCTTTATCCTCTTCAATAACTTATTGGGCTTAACGCCTGGTGCAGCTAACCTTACAGGTAACATTGCTGTAACCATGACTTTGGCCTTGATTACATTCTTCATTACCAATGTGAATGGAAAGAAAGCTTACTGGATGCACATTTTGTGGACACCGGGAGTGCCACTTCCTGTTCGCCCAGTAATCTTGGTGGTAGAAATTATTGGAATTTTCACTAAGCCAATTTCATTGATGCTTCGTTTGTTTGCTAGTATTACAGCTGGTCACATCGTTGTATTGAGTATTGTAGGCTTAGGTTTTATACTTCAAAGTGTTGCAGTTGGTGTAGTGGGAACGCTATTCTCTGTAGTCATTTTGATCATTGAAATTGTAGTTGCCTTAATTCAGGCCTACGTGTTTACCTTGTTCTCATCTATGTACATCGGCCAAGCCGTTGATGATGGACATCATTAATTAGAATCTTTGTTTCATATATTAATAGACAAATTATGTTCGCTATTTTATTAACTGCTGGTTATGCCCTAATGGGTGCTGGTATTGGTGCTGGTCTTGTTGCAATAGGCGCAGGTCTTGGTATTGGAAAAATTGGTGCTTCTGCTATGGAAGGTATGGCTAGACAACCTGAAGCTGCTGGTAAATTGCAGTCAGGGATGTTGATCATCGCTGCCCTTATTGAAGTAATCGCCTTGTTTGGTGTAGTAGTGTGTTTCTTGTTGGCTAACAACTCGGCAATCACTGGTGCTCTTTAATTTAGGTAATTGAATTAATGAATTCAGGTCTGTGCATTAGGCACGGCCTGAGTTTAATATTTAAAAAAAAGCGAAATGGACTTATTAACACCAGACTCAGGATTAATAATCTACCAATTGGTAGGCTTTGTCATTCTATTATTTGTTTTGGGCAAATTTGCTTGGAAACCAATTTTAACTGGCTTAAAAGAAAGAGAACAAACTATCGAGAGCGCATTGCTTGCTGCTGAACAAGCAAAAAATGAAATGCAGGCGCTTCAGGCAGATAATGAGAAACTATTAAAAGAAGCAAGAGCTGAAAGAGATAGTATTTTAAAAGAAGCACTTACTGTGGCGTCTACTATTAAGGAAGAAGCCAAAACAGAAACTTCTAAGATCACTGCTAGAATGATTGAAGATGCTAAAGCAGTAATCGAAAATGAGAAAAAAGCAGCTTTAACCGATGTGAAGGTTCTAGTAGCTCGTCTTTCTCTAGATATAACAGAAAAGCTGTTAAGAAAAGAATTGGCCGATCAGAGTGCTCAAAAAGAGCTCATCGATGGCCTTGTAAAAGATTTGAACCTTAATTAGGTATAAATGTCTGTATACAGAATTGCTTCCCGTTATGCCAAATCACTGCTTGAACTAGCAGATGAGAAAGGTATGTTGGAAGACGTGAACAAAGACATGCTGCTATTTTCTCAAGTGATTGAGGAAAATAGGGACTTATTACTTTTGTTAAAAAGTCCGGTAGTGCCGCATGACAAGAAATTGATCATACTCAACCAAGTATTTGAAGGTAAAGTGAACAGCCTTACTTTGAGTATTTTTAAGATTCTTGCGAAGAAACACCGTGAACAATATCTTCCTGCAATTGCAAAGGAATTCCACCATCAGTACAACGTTAAAAAAGGAATAGCAGAGGCTACGGTCACTACTACTTTCCCTATTGACGCTGGTTTGAGAGCAGAATTTGAGGCAGTAGTAACGAAGATTTCTGGCAAAAAAGTAGAACTCACTGAAAAGGTAGAGAAAGACCTTATCGGTGGATTTATCTTGAAAGTTGGAGACCGTCAAATTGACGATTCAATCAATTCTAGATTGAAAGCATTGAAATTAGAATTTAGCAAAAACCCTTACGTAAAGGAGTTTTAAATAATTAACACATAACTGTATCATAACATGGCAGATGTAAGACCTGATGAGGTTTCAGCAATTTTAAGAGAGCAACTCTCTAACTTTAAATCAGAAGCTGAATTAGAAGAAGTAGGTACTGTATTGCAAGTAGGTGATGGTGTAGCCAGAATCTACGGCTTATCTAAAGCGCAAGCAGGAGAACTTCTTGAATTTGAAAACGGACTGAAGGCCCTAGTATTGAACCTTGAAGAGGACAATGTAGGAGCTGTATTACTTGGTGAATCAGCTGAAATCAAAGAAGGCGATACTGTTAAAAGAACAGGTAAGATCGCATCCATCAATGTAGGTGAAGGAATGGTTGGCCGTGTGGTTGACACGCTGGGTACCCCAATTGATGGTAAAGGACCTATTTCTGGCGAAACGTTTGAAATGCCATTGGAGAGAAAAGCTCCTGGGGTAATTTACAGACAACCAGTAACAGAACCTCTTCAAACAGGTATCAAAGCGATTGACGCAATGATTCCAATCGGAAGAGGCCAAAGAGAATTGGTAATTGGTGACCGTCAGACAGGTAAAACTGCTGTAGTTATTGATACTATTCTTAACCAAAGAGAATTCTACGAAAAAGGAGAGCCTGTATTTTGTATCTATGTTGCCATAGGTCAAAAGGCGTCTACTGTAGCAGGAGTAGTGGCAGCCCTTGAAAAAGGTGGTGCAATGGATTACACTGTTGTGGTATTGGCCGGTGCTTCTGATCCTGCTCCAATGCAGTTCTTCTCGCCAATGGCGGGTGCTGCTATCGGTGAGTACTTCAGAGATACAGGAAGACCAGCTTTGGTAATTTATGATGATCTTTCTAAGCAAGCAGTAGCGTATCGTGAAGTGTCTCTTCTTTTGAGAAGACCTCCAGGACGTGAAGCTTATCCAGGTGACGTATTCTATTTGCACTCTAGACTTTTGGAAAGAGCTGCGAAAATTAACGATAACGATGATATTGCACAGGCAATGAACGACCTTCCTCCTTCTTTAATAGGGAAAGTAAAAGGTGGTGGTTCTTTAACAGCCCTTCCAATTATCGAAACTCAAGCAGGTGACGTTTCTGCTTATATTCCAACCAACGTAATTTCAATTACAGACGGACAGATTTTCTTGGAAACTAACCTTTTCAACTCTGGTGTACGTCCTGCAATTAACGTAGGTATCTCTGTATCAAGAGTAGGAGGTAACGCTCAAATCAAATCAATGAAGAAGGTTTCTGGAACCTTGAAGCTTGACCAAGCTCAGTTCCGTGAATTGGAAGCTTTTGCAAAATTCGGTTCTGATTTGGATGCATCTACTAAACTTACTATTGATAGAGGTAGAAGAAACCAAGAAATTCTTAAGCAAGCACAGTTTTCTCCATCACCAGTAGAAGAGCAAGTGGCAATCATTTATGCTTCTGTAAAAGGTCTTTTAGATAAAGTGCCGGTTGAAAAAGTGAGAGAGTTTGAGAAGGAATTCTTAACAATCATGAGAACTTCTGAAAGAGCAGCACTTGATTTATTGAAAGCAGGTAAGCTAGACGAAGCTGCTACTTCAGCAATCGAGAAGACTGTAAAAGACTTAGCAAGTAGGTATTAATTTCATTAAGCCTAAATCGTAATAGATGGCGAATTTAAAGGAAGTAAAGGAAAGAATTAAGTCGGTATCTTCTACTCAGCAGATTACCAGGGCCATGAAAATGGTTGCTGCTGCCAAGTTGAGAAGAGCTCAGGATAAGATCATTCAGTTGAGACCTTATTCAGAGAAACTATCGGCCATTCTTGCCAATGTATCTGCTGGTAACAGCGATGAGTCGATGACAACTTACGCGCAAGAGCGTGAAGTTAAAAATGTACTTATCGTTCCTGTGACCTCTGATAGAGGACTTTGTGGAGCATTCAACTCAAATATCAACAAAGCATTAAATGTAGTAGTAAAAGCCCATGAGGGTGCAACTATTCACGTGATGCCAATTGGTAAAAAGGCGTTCGATATGTCCAAAAAGCAGAAATTCACTAACGTGACAGCTTATTGGGATATGTTCTCTAAGCTGAGCTTTGAAACCGCTCGTGAGGCTGCAGAATTTGCCATGAATGGTTATGAGGAGGGTAAATACGACAAAGTTGTATTGATCTACAACGAGTTCAAAAACGTAGCAACTCAAATCATTAGAAGCGAGCAATTGCTTCCAATCGTTCAGGTAGAACAAGAGAATGAAGCTTCTTCTACAGGTACTGACTATATTTTTGAGCCTTCAAAGGATTTTATCATTGAAGACTTGATTCCGAAATCGTTGAAGATTCAGTTTTACAAGGCAATATTAGACTCTAATGCTTCTGAGCATGGTGCTCGAATGACGGCCATGGGCAAAGCAACAGATAACGCTGGTGACTTGTTGAAAGAACTGAAATTGATGTACAACAGAACACGTCAGGCGGCCATCACCACAGAAATCCTTGAGATTGTAGGTGGAGCAGAAGCTTTAGCCGCTGATAAATAGAAATTCAATTGTAATAAGTAGAGAAAGCCCTTTTGAGAAATCAGAGGGCTTTTTTGTG